>DAMBCY010000075.1:0-13069 GCA_032056255.1 Cellulomonas sp.
CGCGTCCGGTCAGCCGGCGTGCTCGGTCCGCATCGCCTCGGCGTACCGGCGACCCGCGTAGGCACCGCACGTCGGGCAGGCCTGGTGCGGCCGCATGTCCGACTTGCACTGCGGGCAGGTGCTGAGCGTCGTGGCAGTGGTCTTCCACTGCGACCGACGCGCACGGGTGTTGCTGCGCGACATCTTGCGCTTCGGAACAGCCACGGCTAGCTCTCTCTCTTCTCGTCAGGCGTGCTCTGCAGACCGCCGAGGGCGGCCCACCGAGGGTCGATGGTGTCATGCGCGTGCGTGGGGTCGTCCGCCAGGTGCGCTCCGCAGAGGGAGCACAGCCCCGGGCAGTCGTCCCGGCACAGGGGCTGGAACGGCAGCGCCGTCACCAGCGCGTCCCGCAGCGCGGGCTCGACGTCGACCAGGTCGCCGTCCAGCTCGCGCACGTCCTCCTCGTCGTCGCCGTTCTCCGCCGCGACCTCGGCGCGACCGGGGTAGACGTACAGCTCCTGGACGGCGACGTCGACGTGGTCGACGACCTCGTCCAGGCAGCGGACGCACTCCCCGACCACCCGGGCACGCGCGGAGCCGGAGACCAGGACCCCCTCCATGACGGCCTCGAGGCGGAAGTCCAGCTCGACGTCGTCACCGGTGGGGACGCCGATCACCTCGGTCCCGAGGTCCTCGGGAGCGGGAACCGTGCGCTGCACCCGACGCATCGATCCCGGACGTCGTCCGAGCTCGTGGGTGTCGAGCACGAACGGCGAGCGGGGATCGAGGTGAGTCGCGCGCTCCACGGTCCACGTTCCTGTCATGAGGGTGTTGCTCTGTGCTGCTCTCGGGATGGGCCCATGGTGATCGGCAGGACCAGCGCACGATCCTACGGCACCGGGACGACTGTGCCCAATCGCCCCCGATCGGCCGTGCCGACGTCAGGACGCGGGGTCGTCCAGCCGGTCGGCGAGCTTCGCCCGGCCGGCCTGCACCTGGCTCAGCACCTTGCCCAGGTCGATCTCGAAGTCCGCCAGCCGCCGGTCGCAGTAGTCGTCGGCGTCCCGGCGCAGCCCGCGCGCGGTCTCCTCCGCCTCCCGGACGATCTCCGCCGCCCGGTCGACGGCCTGCGCCACCACGGACTCCTGCTCCACGAGCTCCGCGGCCCGCCGGCGTGCGGCGGCCTCGATCCGCTCGGCGTCGGCCCGCGCCGCGGCGCGCTCCGCGTCGGCCGCGGACAGCACCTCGTCCGCCCGGCCCAGCTGGGCCGGCAGCGCCGTGCGGGCCTGCGCGACGAGGTCGAGCAGCTCGGCGCGCGAGACCAGGACGGACGCCGACATCGGCATGGCACGCGCGCTGCTCACCGCCTGCTCGAGCGCGTCCAGGACGGCCGTCAGGCTCTCCGCGCGGTCGTGGTCGGTCATGCGCGACTCCCCTCGTGCGGTGCGGCCGGCCCCGGTGCCCCGAGCGCCGCGTGGACGGCGGCCGCGACCGCCGGGGTCACCAGGTCGTCGATCCGCCCGCCGTGCCGGGCCACGTCCTTCACGAGCGACGACGCGACGTGCGAGAGCGCCGGGTCGCCGACGACGAACGCGGTCTCGACGCCGGACAGGTGCCGGTTCATCAGGGCCATCGGCAGCTCGGCGTCGAAGTCCGCGCCGCCGCGCAGGCCCTTGACGACGACGGTCGCGCCCAGCGACCGCAGCTCGTCGGCGAGCAACCCCTCCGAGGAGGCGACGCGCACGCCCGGCAGGTCCGCGACGGCGTCCCGCACCAGCGCGACGCGGGTCGCCACGTCGAGCAGCGGGTGCTTGGCGGCGTTGTGCGCGACGAGCACGACGACCTCGTCCGCCAGCCGCCGCGCGCGGCGCACCACGTCCAGGTGGCCGAGCGTGAACGGGTCGAACGAACCGGGGCAGACCGCGAGCAGCACGAGGCCGAATCTACCTCGCGCTCCCCCGGGCCACCCGCCCCGCCGGTCGCTGCCCGTCGTCGCCCGTCGTCACTCCCCGGCCTCCGGATCGGGGCCGCGGGCGCCCAGGTGCACGGCCGTCTCGCCGTAGGTGCGGGTGTCGAAGCCGTGCATCCCCGCCGGCCACGGCGGCGCGGGCGACCGGGTGGACCGCTCGACGACGACGACGGACTCGACGGTCAGCGCCGGCAGCAGCGCCGCGAGCACCTCGGCCAGCGTGGTGTCCGGCACGTCGTACGGCGGGTCCAGCAGCACCAGGTCCCACGGCCGCGCCACCGGGCGGGCGACGTAGGTCTCCACGCGCTCGCGCACGACGTCGACCCGGCCGGTCAGGCCCAGCGTCGCGACGTTCGCCCGGCAGACGTCCGCGGCGACCTTGCCCCACTCGACCAGGACGACGTGGGCGGCGCCGCGGCTGGCGGCCTCCAGGCCGAGCGCACCCGAGCCCGCGTAGCCGTCCAGCACCCGCGCGTCCTCGACCGCGTCCAGGTGCTCGAGGCGGCTGAACAGCGCCTCGCGGACGCGCTCGCTGGTCGGCCGGGTGCCGCGCGGCGGGACCGCGAGCGTCCGCCCGCCCGCCGAGCCCGCGACGACCCGGGTCACCGCACGACCTGCTTGTCGGCCTCCGCCGCGTCCTGCAGGCGCTCCATCACCGTCTTGGTGGCGGCGCTCGACCCCCACGCGAGGGCGATCGCCGACAGGGCCACCTGGATCACCAGCAGGGTCGGCACCACGGTGCCCAGCGCCACGCAGATCACCACGGGGATCATCCCGAGCAGCGCCACGTCCGGGCCGCGGGACAGCACGCCCGCCACCCCGCCCGGCAGCGCGCCCATGGGTGTCGCGACCAGCGGGCCGGACCAGTTCGGGGCGGGCCGGTAGGCGGCGCGCAGGGCCGCCCCCGCCCACACCGGGGACGACAGGACGCCGAGCAGCACCCACGGGAGCACCTCGCCCTCCCAGCGCCCCACCGCGGCGAACGCGGCGACGGACCACACGAGCATCGCGACGGCGGGCACCACCAGCCGCACCCGCCGCACCCGCGCGGCGGACAGGGGCAGCAGCCGGTCGACGATCGGGGCCATCTCGGCGCGGCGCGCGCCCTCCCCCGTCGCCAGCATGCCCACGTAGCCGCTGAGCAGCACCGCGATCACGACGCCCGGCGCACCCGCGAGCTGCGGCGTGATGACCACGACCACCGGCACGAGCGCCGTGACCACGAGCTGCACCAGGTGCCGCGGCGAGCGCAGCAGCACGGTCAGGTCGGCGACCACGACGGCGGTGTGCGGGCCGCGGACCAGCCGCATCCGGCGCACCCGGCGGCGGCGGGGCCGCTGGGCCGAGTCGGTGAGCGCCCGGCCGAGCTCGCGCGAGTCCAGCGACACCAGCGCACCGGCGGCCTGCGTGGCGACCGAGCCGCTCTCCCGCAGGTGCCGGCCGCGGATCCGTCCGAGGCGGGTGTCCAGCCAGCGGCCCAGCGCGGCCACCCCGACGGCGAGGACGCCGACCAGCCACACCGGGACGTCGGGGAGCGCGGCGACGCGCCAGCCCGCGAGCGCGGCGGCGAGCGCCAGCGCCGGGGCGATCGCGATCACCACGTCCCCGGCGAGCGCGGTGCTCCGGCGCGGCACGCCGCGGCTCTGCAGCAGGCCGGCGACCAGCACGAGCGCCGCGCAGAGCAGCGCGGCGACCGCGGCGACCCGCAGCACGTGCCCGATGCCGTGGTCGGCGAGCAGGCCCCCGTCGAGCAGGGCCAGCACGGCCCCGCCGAGCAGGCCGGCGACCACCGGCAGGCGGAACGCGGTGGGGCGCAGCAGGCCACGCCGGTCCACCGGTGTGCCCAGCCACCAGGTCGCCTCCGCCCCGCCCGCGCCGACCGGCCCGAGCCGTGCGGCCAGGGACAGCACGGTGCCGGCCACCACCACGGCGAACACCGCGACGACGGTCGGCAGGCTCACGCCGGTCCCGAGCGCCTGGTCCGGCACGTGCGGCAGCGTGGTGCGGAGCTGGCCCGCGACCCCCAGCGCGACGCCGATGCCGATCGCGGCCATCACGACGGCGTAGTACACGTCGCCCAGCACCTCCCCCAGGCCCGCGCCCGAGCGGAGGCGGGCGACCTGGGCGGTGTAGCGCCGGATCGACCGCGGCGCGGGGACCGGGGTGCTCCCCTCGGCGGGGGCGACGGCCGGGGCGGGTGCGTCGTCCCAGGTGCCGAGGGGCCCGTCGGCGCCGGGGCGCGCGGCGAACTCGTCGACGGCGCCGTCCGCCGCACCGCCCGTCACAGCACGCCCGGGCGCAGCGCCTCGACGGCGTCGCCCACGCTCAGCAGCCGGGAGGACGCGTCGCCCACCAGGACCGCCCGGTCCGCGACGGTGCGCAGCAGGTCCGGGTCGTGCGTCGCGAGCAGCACCGAGCCGCCGGCGCGCTTCTCGGCCACCAGGCGCTGCGCGAGCTGGTCGCGCATGCTCACGTCGAGCCGCTGCTCCGGCTCGTCCAGCACCAGCAGCGACCGCGGCCGGACCAGGCCCGCCGCGAGCAGCAGCCGGCGCCGCTGGCCCGAGGACAGCGCCGCGGGCAGAGCCGCGGCGTGCTCGGTGAGGCCGAACTCCTCCAGCAGGTCGTCCACGACGTCGTCCGCGCCCTGCACCCCGTGGCCGCGCGCCGTCAGGTACAGGTGCTCCGCGACGGTCAGGGCCGGGAAGTAGGCGTCGTCGTCGAGCACGCTCGACACCCGGGTGCGGAACCCCACCTCGCGCTCGTCGACCGGCCGGCCGAGCACCTCGACGCGACCGCCGACCGGCTCGAGCAGGCCCAGCACGGCGCGCAGCACCGTCGACTTGCCGGACCCGTTGGCACCGACCAGCGCGAGGGCCCTGCCGGGCGGGAGGGTGAAGGACACCGGGGCGCACACGGGCTCCCCGCCGTACCCGACGAGCAGATCGACGGCACGGATCACAGGCTGCTTCGACACGGCCGTCAGCCTACGCACCGCGCGGGGCCCTCCTGACGGGACCTCGCGGGACCCCCGGTGGCACCGCCGGGGCGCCCGCTACGTCCGGTCGAGGAACTCCTCGCGGGTGCCCCGGAGCATCGTCTGGATCGCCGCCCGCAGGTCCGGGTACCCGTCCAGCTCCGGGTCGGCCGCCACGAGCTCGCGGGCGTCCTGCCGGGCCTGCTCGATCACGTCGACGTGCTCGGTGACCTTGAGCAGCCGCAGCGAGGTGCCCCGGCCCGACTGCGCCGCGCCGAGCACGTCGCCCTCGCGGCGCAGCTCCAGGTCGACCCCCGCCAGCGCGAAGCCGTCCCGGGTCGCCGCGAGCGTGGCGAGCCGGGTGGCCGCCGGGGAGCCGTCCGGCGCGTCGGCCACCAGCAGGCAGACGCCGGGCCGGCTCCCGCGGCCGATCCGCCCGCGCAGCTGGTGCAGCTGCGAGATGCCGAACCGGTCGGCGTCCAGCACCACCATCACCGTGGCGTCGGGCACGTCGACGCCGACCTCGACGACCGTCGTGGACACCAGCACGGGCACCGCCCCCGACGAGAAGTCCGCGAGCGCCCGCTCCTTGTCCTCCGGCGTCATCCGGCCGTGCAGGACACCGACGGGCACGTCGCGCAGGGCCGCGGACGCACGCAGCTCGTCGGCGACCTCCGTGACCGCCCGCAGCACCCGCTTCGGGCGGTCGTCCCCGTCCGGCGACCCCTCGAGGTCGTCGAGGACCAGGTCGGCGCCGTCGCCGTCGTCCCGGGCCCGCGGGTCGGCGTCCGCGTCGATCCGGGCGCAGACCACGTAGGCGCGGCCCCCACGGTCCACCTCCTCCCGCACGCGCTGCCAGGTGCGGTCGAGCCAGGCCTGCCGGTCGGCGGGGACGACGTGCGTGACGACCTCGGCCCGGCCCGCGGGGACCTCGCGCAGCGTGGAGGTCTCCAGGTCGCCGAACACCGTCATCGCCACCGTGCGCGGGATCGGCGTCGCGGTCATCACGAGCAGGTGCGGGACCCCGCCGGCCTTGGCGCGCAGGGTGTCGCGCTGCTCGACCCCGAACCGGTGCTGCTCGTCGACGACCACGAGGCCCAGGTCGGCGAACTGCACGTGCTCGGACAGCAGCGCGTGCGTGCCGACCACGATGCCGGCCGACCCGCCCGCCGCCTCCGCGAGCGCCTGGCGGCGCTGGGCCGTGGTCCGGGACCCGGTGAGCAGGGCGACGCGGGTCGCGGTGTCGGCGCCGCCGAGCATCCCGCCCTCGGCCAGGTCGCCGAGCAGGTCCCGCAGCGTGCGGGCGTGCTGCGCGGCGAGCACCTCGGTCGGGGCCAGCAGTGCGGCCTGCCCGCCGGCGTCCACCACCTGCAGCATCGCGCGCACGGACACGACGGTCTTGCCCGACCCGACCTCGCCCTGCAGCAGCCGCTGCATCGGGCTGTCCGCGGCGAGCTCGGCCGCGATCTCGGCGCCCACCTCGCGCTGCCCGGCGGTGAGCTCGAACGGGAGCCGGGCGTCGAACGCGTCCAGCAGCCCGCCGGCCCGCGCGGGGCGCGCCACGGCCGACTGCGCGGCGATCCGGGCCTTGCGCCGCGCGAGCTCGGCCTGCAGGACGAACGCCTCCTCGAACCGCAGCCGCTTCGTCGCCTGCTCCAGCTCGACCCGGTCGTACGGCCGGTGCACGCCGCCCAGCGCGCCGAGCAGCCCGGGCAGGTCGCGGCGGATCGCCGGGGGCAGCGGGTCGGGCACCGCGGCCTCGTCGGCCATGTCGAGCACCTGGCCGACGATCGCCGCCATCACCTTGTTCGGCAGCTGCGCCGTCAGGGGGTACACCGGTCGCGGGCGCTCGGACTGCTGGATCCGCGTCACCTCGTCCATGATGTCCCCGACCTCGGGCACCTCGTAGTCCGGGTGCAGGAGCTGCATCGCGCCCCGGTACTCCTTGACCGTCCCGGAGAACAGCCCCCACGTCCCCGGCGACAGCTCCCGCTCGATGGTCCGCAGCGCCCCGGCGTGCTTCGCGAACCAGGTCAGGTGCAGCCGGTGCGGACCGTTGCGCACGACCACCTCGAGGATCACCCCGCCGCGGGAGCGCATGGTGCGGGTGGTCGACTGCTCGACCCGGCCGTCGACGGTCACGTGCTCGCCGACGACGAGGCGGCCGATCGGGGTCATCTCGCCCCAGCGCTGCCAGCGCCGCGGATAGTGCCGCAGCACGTCGCCGTAGGTGTGCAGGTCCAGCCTCGCCAGCATCTTCTGCGTCCGCGTGGAGGAGACCAGGCCCCGGATGTCGCGCTCCAGGAACGGCAGGGGGCGGACGACGGCGTCGTCCGGGACGGTCACGGGCGTGCCTCCGCGCGGGGGCCGGTGCCCCGGTGGGACGCCGCGAGCCCGAAGGCCGGGCCGGCGGGCACCGGGCCCGCGACCGCGACGGCGACGCCCGGGAACCGCGCCCCCACCAGGTCCGCCAGGTCGAGGCCGTCCTCGGCGGCCGCGCCCGGGCCGAGCAGGACGGTGAGGGTGCGGGGGCCGGCCGGGTCGACCCCGGCACCGGGGACGAGCAGGCGCGCGGCGCCCGTGAGAGCCGACCCCGGGTCGGCGGCGGACGTCGTGGTCGTGGTCGCACCGGGTCCCGCGACGACGGCCGCGACGACGCCGAGCTCGTCCGTCACGTCCGGGCGCACGGCCCAGCCCGGGTCGGCGGCGCCCGCGGGGAGGCGGTCGCCGGCGAGCACCACGACCCGGCCGGCCGGGTCGTCGCCGGCCGGCGCCGGGCCGTGCGCGGGAGCGGCCGCGTCCTGGACGGCGCGCGCGACCGCCGCACGCACCTGGTCCGCGGGCACGCCGTCGGGCAGCACCAGCGCGACCGCGCCCGCCAGGGCGAGCGTCCCGGCCAGCGCGGGGTGCGCCGTGCAGGCCACGACCGGGTCGGCCCCGCCGACCAGCACGCGGACCGTCGCGGTCCAGGTGCCACCGGTCGACCCGCTCGACCCGACGGCCGCGAGCGCGGCACCCGGGTCGTCCGCGTGCACGTGCGCGGTCAGCAGCTCGTCGCCCTCGACCACCGCCACCGCGTCCCCGACCGCCGCGAGCGACGCGCGGAGCCCGTCGGCGACGTCCCGGCCGCTCGCGCGGAGGACGGCCATCACCTCGAACACCCGCTCGTCCGGCCCTGCTCCCCCGCCCACGGCCCCGCCCGCGGCCCCGTCCGTCACCCCGTCCGCGTGCTCGGCGAGCCACGACACGTCGACCGGATCCGTCGCGCCCCGCAGCGCCGCCACCAGCGCGTCCAGCAGGACGAGCAGCGCGCACGCCCCCGCGTCCACCACGCGCGCCGACCGCAGCACCGGGTGCGCCGCGCTGATCCCGGCCAGGTCCGCCCGTCCCGCGCCGACCCCCGCCGCGAGCGCGCGGGCCTCGTCGCCGGTCACGTCCCGCGCCACCGCGGCGACCCGGGCCGCCAGGGTCAGCACGGTGCCGTCCTCGGGCCGGTGCACCGCCCCGCGCGCGGCGTCCGCGGCCCGGAGCAGCGCGTCCGGGAGCGGCGCGTCCGCGGCCTCCGCGAGCCCGCCCAGGTACCGGCTGAGGATCACGCCGGAGCTGCCGCGCGCGGCGAGCTGCGCCCCGCGGCCCAGGGCGCGCAGCACGTCCGCGCCGGCCTCCCCGGGGGCGAGCCCCGCGACGGCCTCCGCGGCACCCCGCACGGTGAGCAGGGCGTTCGTCCCGGTGTCGCCGTCCGCGACGGGGAACACGTTCACCGCGTCGATGCCGGCCCGCGCCGCCGCCAGCGCGGGGACCGCCAGGTCCATCCAGGCGCGCAGCACCTCGCCGTCCCCGAGTCGCCCAGCCACGTCCGTGCGCGTCCTTCCCGTCGTCGGTGCCGGCCGTCGCCCCGGCCGTCGCGCGGTGCAGCCCGCCCGGCCTCCTACTCTGCCGCACGGCTCGGACAGATCCGCCGTCGTCCACAGGCCGGGCGGGGTCGTCCGCGCCGTCCGGTCGCCGACGGCGGGTGTGACGGACGCCGTTTTGAGGCCGAGGGCGTTCGTGGGCTAGTCTTGTCCGGTTGCCCGGCGACCCCCGGGCACTGGTGGCGCCTGCCGGATCGGTCCTCGGACCGCAGGATGCGGGCGCACCGACCACCCAGGACTTGCCGCCCGGCACCTTTCCGAGCGGCGTGCAATGACCGGATCAGGAGAAGACCGTGGCTGCCAACTGCGACGTCTGCGCCAAGGGCCCGAGCTTCGGGCACAGCATCTCGCACTCGCACGTGCGCACCAAGCGCCGCTGGAACCCGAACATCCAGCGCGTGCGCGTCGTGGTGGCGGGCACCCCCAAGCGGATGAACGTCTGCACCTCGTGCCTCAAGGCCGGCAAGGTGCAGCGCGCCGTCTGAGCGTCTGACTGACGAGGGCCCGCACGGATCCGTCCGTGCGGGCCTTCGTGCTGCTCGACCCCCCGCCGGCGCCCCGCCCGGCGCCCCGCCCGCGGTCCTGCCCGCGGTCCCGCCCGCAGGGCGTGACCAGGCACCGGGCCCCTGTGGCGGCATCGGCCCGTGTGGCACCCTGGGCGCATGAGCGAGCAGCGGCGCGAGCACGTGGTCCGACCCGCCGAGCCCGGCGACGCCGCCGGCATCGCCCAGGTGCACGTGCACAGCTGGCAGCAGGCCTACGCGGGCCTCGTCCCCCAGTCCTACCTCTCCTCGCTCGACGTCGCCCAGCGCACCGAGGTCTGGAGCCGCGACCTCGCACCCGGCGGGCGGTCGCGCGCGTGGGTCGCGACCGTCGACGACCGCGTCGTCGGCTTCGTCTCCCTCGCACCGTCCCGGGACGAGGACGCGGAGCGGTACGCGCTGCAGGTCGACGCGATCTACCTGGACCACGACATGTGGGGCTCCGGGGCGGCCCGCGAGCTGCTGCGCACCGCGCTGGCGGACGTCCCGCCGCGCACCCCCGTCACCCTGTGGGTCTTCGCCGAGAGCGAGCGCGCGCGCCACTTCTACCGCCGGCACGGGTTCCAGCCCGACGGCACGGAACGCACCGAGGAGATCGCCGGCGCCGACCTCCTCCAGGTCCGCTACCGCCGCCGCTGACCGCCCCCGCACCCGCACGGTCCGCGCCGAGCGCTCAGGGGCGGAAGTGGTCCCAGCCCGGGACGGCCGTCGGGGGTGCGCCCGCGACCAGGACCGCGCCCGGCGGGGCACCCGCACCGGGCGCCCGGACGGTGCCGACCGGGCGGAAGCCCGCGGGGACGGCGTCCGGGGGGAACGTCGCGAGCAGCCCGTGGTCCTCGCCCCCGCCGAGCAGCCACCCGGCCGGGTCGACCCCGAGCGCGTCGGCAGCGGCCCCGGCCGCGCGGAGGTCGGCGGCGAGCACGTCCGCGGGGTCGCCGAGGTCCAGCACCACGCGACCGGCCTGCGCGAGCCGCGCGGCGTCCCGCAGCAGCCCGTCGGAGACGTCCAGCATGGCGGTCGCCCCCGCGCGCGCGGCGAGCGGCCCGGCGGCGAGGGGCGGCACGGGGCGCCGGTAGACCGCCACGGCGTCGGGGTCCGCCTCGGGCCGCCCGGCGTCGAGCAGCGCGAGCCCGGCGGCCGACCTCCCGACCGTCCCGGCCAGCGCGACCACGTCCCCCGGGCGCGCCCCGGACCGGAGCACCGGTGCGAGCCCGTCCAGGTCGCCGTGCACCGTGACCGCGACGACCACGACGGGTCCCCCGGACAGGTCTCCCCCGACGACGCCCGCACCGACGGTCGCGCAGGCCGCCCCCAGCCCGCGTGCCAGGCCCTCGACCCACGTCACCGCGAGGTCCCGGGGGGTCACGAGCGACACCACGAGCGCGGTCGGCCGGGCGCCCATCGCCGCGACGTCCGCGAGGTTCTGCATCGCGGCCCGCCAGCCGACGTCCTCACCGGTGGACCAGCGGTGCCGGAAGTGGCGGTCCTCGACCAGCACGTCGGTGGACACCACGTAGCGGCCGTCGGGGGCGGCCACCAGGGCGGCGTCGTCGCCGGGACCGACGAGCGTGCGGCCGCCGGCGGGCAGGTGCGGGAAGATCCGCGCCAGCAGCTCCGCCTCGGACAGCTCGCCGACCGTCGGGCCGGACCCCGCCGTGGCGGCCGGGCCGGGGGCCGGGTCGTCGGGCGGGCCGGCGGCGGGACGGGCGGGCGCGGGGTCGATCACGCCCGTCACCGTAGCGCCCGCGGGCCGGGATACCGTGACGGGGTGACCCGTCGCACCGCCCCGCACGCCCCCCGCCGCTCCCCCGCCCGGGTGCTCGCGCGGACGGCCGCCCCGGTGCTCGCGGCGGCCGTGACCGCCGGGCTCGCCGGCTGCTCCTCGTCCGTCGGCGTCGCGGTGGCGCCGGACGCGACCGACCCGGCGTGCGCCCGCGTGGTGCTGGCGCTGCCGGAGCAGCTCGGCGACGGGCTGACCGAGCTGCGGACGACCAGCCAGGCGACGGCGGCCTGGGGCGACCCGACGGAGCCGGTGACCCTGCGCTGCGGCGTCGAGGTGCCGGGCCCGACCACCGAGCAGTGCGTGACGATGGAGACCGCGAGCGGCACGAGCATCGACTGGCTGGTGCGCGCGGACGCGGAGCCCGCGGACGCCGGCGCAGCGGGGATCGACCCCGCGACCGACCCCGGGGCGTCGGACTGGACGTTCGTGACCTACGGGCGCGACCCCGCGGTCGAGGTGCACGTCCCTGCCGAGGTGGTCGCCCAGCGCTCGACGTCGTTCCTGGACGCCCTCAGCGCCGCGGTCGCGCAGGTCGAGGCGACCCGCTCCTGCCTCTGACGCCGGCGGGCCCGCGACCGGGTCCGGCGGGCGGCGGGCGGCGCCACCGGCTCAGCGCAGCCCTGTGGGCCGCTCCAGCGCGAGCTGCAGCAGCTCGTCCAGCAGGTCGGGGTACGCGAGCCCGCTCTGCTGCCACATCCGGGGGTACATCGAGAACGGCGTGAACCCCGGCATGGTGTTGATCTCGTTGACGACCACGTCGCCGGCGGGGGTCACGAACACGTCGACGCGCGCCAGGCCCTCGCAGTCCACGGCCTCGAACGTCCGCACCGCGACCTCCTGCACCCGGGCGACGACGTCCGCGGGCAGGTCGGCGGGGCAGACCAGGTCGACCGCGGCCTCGTCGAGGTACTTCGCCTCGAAGTCGTAGAACCCGTGCGCGTCGTCGGTGACGACGATCTCGCCGGGCAGCGACGCCCGGGCGCGGTCCCCGGCGCGGCCGCCGAGCACGGCGCACTCGATCTCGCGCCCCACGATCCCGGCCTCGACGACCACCTTGGGGTCGTGCCGCTGGGCCTCGGCGACCGCGGCCGGCAGGTCGGCCAGGTCGGCGACCCGGGTGATGCCGATGCTGGACCCGGCGCGGGCGGGCTTGACGAACAGCGGCAGCCCGAGCGCCTCGACCCGGGCGCGGACGCCGTCCCGGTCGGTCGCGAGGTCGTCGCCGCGCAGCGTGACGAACGGCCCGACGGGCAGCCCGGCGCCGGCGAGCACGACCTTCATGAAGTGCTTGTCCATCCCGACCGCGGAGGCCAGCACCCCGGCGCCCACGTAGTGCACGTCGGCGAGCTCGAGCATGCCCTGCAGCGTGCCGTCCTCCCCGAACGGGCCGTGCAGCAGCGGGAGCACGACGTCCACGGCGCCGAGGTCCACGGCGGGCGAGCCGGGCTCGATGACCTGGAGCTCGCGGGACCCGGCCTCCTGGGGCAGCAGCACCTGCTCGGGCAGCGCCGCGACCTCGGGCAGCCGGCCGTCGACGATCGCCCAGCGGTCCGGGTCGTCGGCGACGCGCACCCAGCGGCCCTGCGGGGTGATGCCGATGGGCAGCACGTCGTAGCGGTCCCGGTCGACCGCGCGGAGCACGGCACCGGCGGTGGCGCACGAGATCGCGTGCTCGCTCGACCTCCCGCCGAACAGGACCAGGACGCGCGGGCGCGTGCCGGACGAGGCGTCGGAGGGCGCGAGGGAGGACGCCGCGGGCTGGGGCGCAGGGGTGCTGGACATCGTGCGTGAGCCTAGTCGCCCCGGCCGGCCGGACGGCGGCGATCGGGGGCGGGGCCACGGGCGCGCCGCGGCCGCGCGCCGCACGGTGGGACGCCGCGCGCCCGGACCCCGCACGGCGCGTACCCTGCC
>DAMBCY010000075.1:13079-13509 GCA_032056255.1 Cellulomonas sp.
GACGCACCCCGAGCACCCCGAGCAGCCCGAGCAGCCCCAGCACGCTGCCGACCTCGCCCCGCAGACCGTCGCCGTGACCGCCGGGCGCCCCGCGCGCGCCCAGGGCGCCCCGGTGAACCCGCCCGTGGTCCTGTCCTCGACGTACGTGTCGCAGGGCGTCCCGCAGCCGGGCGAGCTGATGTACGCCCGCGCCGACACGGAGACGTGGGGGCCGTTCGAGCAGACGCTCGGCGCCCTGGAGGGCTCGGTGCACCCGGCGCTGGTGTTCGGCTCGGGGATGGCGGCGATCGCCGCGGCGCTCTCGCTGGTCCCGCACGGCGGCCGGCTGGTGCTGCCGCGGCACGCGTACCAGGTGACCCTCGGGTACGCGCGCGACCTGGCCGAGCGCTCGGACGTCGAGCTGGCGCAGGTCGACGTCGCGGACACCGAC
>DAMBCY010000076.1:0-13404 GCA_032056255.1 Cellulomonas sp.
CCTGGACGCAGGTGAGCTCGGCCGTCGGCTGGGTCACCTGGGTCGGGTTCCTGTCCTGGGCCGCGTACTTCGCCGCGGGGGCCGGCCACGAGGGGCTCCGCAGGGCCGTGCCGACCAACCTGGCGGGTGCCGTCGTCGGCTGGCTGATCGTGCAGCTGTCCGGCGTGCTGTCGTTCCCCGGCGGGCTGGCCGTCGCGGTCGCCGCCGGCGCGTTCGTCATGTGCGTGCAGGCCGGCTGGTCGGTCCTCGGGTTCGTGCCCGGCGCGTTCGTCGGCTGCTCGGCGTTCTTCGGCACCGGGTTCGCGTTCTGGCCCACGGTCCTCGCGCTCGTCGCCGGCGCGGTCCTCGGCTGGGCCTCCTTCTGGGGCGGTGAGGCCCTGGCCCGCCTCCGCCGCGCGCCGGCACCCGTGGACGCCGCCGTCCGGTGAGGTCGAGGGTCCGCGGCGACGTCGAGGTCCCCCACCCGGCGTGTCGTCGCGAACCCTCGACCTCGTCGGGCCGACCGGGACCTTCGGCACTCTCGTTCCGGTCTCGCGCGCGCGACGCTGGCCGGTGGGCGCAGCGTCGCGCCCGCCGGTCGTCAAAGGAGACGTGCCATGAGCATCCGCATCACCCACATCCGTCTGGCGGACGGCGTCCGGGACCACGAGCACATCTCGGACGTGCGCTGGACCAGCCTCAGCGACGGGGGGCACGGCGAGAGCTCGCGGTCCTCCGTGGTGGCCTGGATCGACGGGGAGGGCGGCAAGGCGTTCGTCGGGTCGGACGGAGCGCGCGTGCGGGTCGACACGGTGCACCCGGCGTTCGGACCGGCGTACCTGCGGACCGAGGCGGACGGCGCCTGGACGAACAACCTGCTGTCGCTCGAGGAGTTCTGACCTCCCGCCCCTCCGGTCGTGCCCCGGGAGGCCCGGTGCGATGCTGACCACGACGGTGCAGCAGCCGCCGGCCGACCGGGGCACCCCGGAGGGGCGAGAGGACCGCTCGATGCGCGCACTGACCTGGCAGGGACGCGAGCACGTCAGCGTCGAGACCGTCCCGGACCCGGAGATCCAGGACCCGCACGACGCGATCATCCGCGTCACGTCGTCCGCCGTGTGCGGCTCCGACCTGCACCTGTACGGCGTCCTGGGCATGTACCTCGACGCCGGTGACGTGCTCGGTCACGAGCCCATGGGCGTCGTCGAGGAGGTCGGGCCGGAAGCGGCCGGCCACCTGAAGGTCGGCGACCGGGTCGTGGTCCCGTTCGGCATCGCCTGCGGGTCGTGCTTCATGTGCGCGCGCGGGCTGCAGTCCCAGTGCGAGACCACGCAGGTGCGCGCCCAGGACAAGGGTGCGGCGCTGTTCGGCTACACCCGGCTCTACGGCAGCGTGCCCGGCGGGCAGGCCGAGTACCTGCGCGTGCCGCAGGCGCACTACGGGCCGGTCGTGGTGCCGGACGACGGGTCGCCGGACGAGCGGTACCTGTACCTGTCGGACGTGCTGCCGACCGCCTGGCAGGCGGTGGAGTACGCGGGGGTGCCGCCGGGCGGGACGGTCGCGGTGCTCGGGCTGGGCCCGATCGGGCAGATGGCGGCCCGGATCGCGCGGCACCGGGGCGCGGGGCGCGTGATCGGGATCGACCTGGTGCCCGCGCGGCTGGCGATGGCCGCGCGGCACGGCATCGAGGTGCTGGACGCGTCCCGGACCGGTGACGGCGACATCGCCGCCGTCGTCCGCGAGGTGACCGACGGGCGCGGGGTGGACAGCGTCGTCGACGCCGTCGGCATGGAGGCGCACGGCTCGCCGCTCGCGGAGATGGCGCAGCGGGCGGTCGGCCACCTGCCGGACGCCCTGGCCGCCACCCTGAACGAGCGGGTCGGCGGGGACCGGCTGGCGGCGTTCCTCGTGGCGATCGACGCGGTGCGGCGCGGCGGGACGGTGTCGATCTCCGGGGTCTACGGCGGGGCGAAGGACCCGCTGCCGATGATGCAGCTGTTCGACAAGCAGGTCACGCTCCGGATGGGCCAGGCGAACGTGCGGCGCTGGGTCGACGACCTGCTGCCGCTGGTGCAGGACGACGCCGACCCGCTGGGCGTGCTGGACCTGCGGACGCACCGGGTGGCGCTGGAGGACGCCCCGGCGGCGTACCGGATGTTCCAGCGCAAGGAGGACGGCTGCGTGAAGGTGGTGCTGGACCCGGCGCTGCCCGCGGCGGCGGGGGCGTCCTGACTGCTCGGTGCCCCCGCGCGCGTCGAGATCGCGGAGCCGGGCTGGTGCGCTCGGCCGATTCCGGCCCGGCTCTGCGATCTCGGTGACGCGCCTCAGCCCGCCGCGAGCGCCCGGAGCCCGGCGAGCGCCTCGGCCACCCGCTCCCCGAGCGTCCCGGGTGCGTCGCCGTCGATCCACGCCGCGAACCCGACCCGGAACGCCGTCACGGCGGACTGGGCCGCGAGCGTCGCGGCCGGCTCGGCGTCGCCGCGGTCGCGCAGCGCGGCGGCGAGCCCGTCGCCCAGCGCCGCCATCTTCAGCAGCTCCCGCTCCTGCAGGGCCGGCGTCGCGGACACCACGGCGGCCCGGGCCCGGGCGTGCTCGCGCCGGTCGTCGAGCACCGCGCTCGCGGCCACGACCGCGCGCCCGGCCACGTCCAGCGGCGACGCGTCGGCCGGTGCGTCGGCGACGGCGGCTGCGGCGCGGCGCTCGAGCTGGTGCGAGCTGTCGAACAGCACCTCGCGCTTGTCGGCGAAGTACCGGAAGAACGTCCGCTCGGTCACGCCGGCCCGCTCGGCGATGTCCTGGACCGTCGTCTGCTCGTAGCCGCGTTCCGCGTACAGCTCGAGCGCGGCGCGCACCATGCGTCCGCCTGCGTCCGGCTCCCAGCGTCCCATCCGGCCAGTGTAGTGATGACAGCGGCTGACATGAGGCGTACTGTCATGACAGTGCCTGACATCAGGGCACGCTTCCCGCTCGAGAGGTTCGTCATCATGCGCGTCTTCATCACCGGGGCATCCGGCTGGATCGGCTCGGCCGCCACCGCCGAGCTGCTGGCCGCCGGGCACGACGTCGTCGGCCTGGCCCGCTCCGACCGCTCCGCGGCCGCCCTGACCGCCGCCGGGGCGCAGGTCGTCCGCGGCGACCTCGACGACCCGGCGAGCCTGCGGGCCGGCGCCCGCGACGCCGACGCGGTCCTGCACCTGGCGTTCCACCACGACTTCGCGGACTTCGCCGCTGCCGGCCGCACCGAGCGCGCCGCCGTCGAGGCGCTCGGCGACGAGCTCGCCGGGTCCGGTCGTGCGCTGCTGCTCGCGTCCGGCCTCGCGGGCCTGGGGACGGGCCGCCTCCTGACCGAGGACGACCCGTCGCCGTTCTCCGGGCCCGACGCCCCGCGCGGCGGCGCCGAGGCGCTGGCCGTCTCCTTCGCCGAGCGCGGCATCCGCCCGGTCGCCGTCCGGTTCGCGCCGACCGTGCACGGCGCGGGCGACCACGGCTTCACCGCCGAGCTCGCCCGGGTCGCCCGCGCCCGGGGCGTGGTGGGGTACGCCGGCGACGGCGGCAACCGGTGGGCCGCCGTGCACCGCTCGGACGCGGCCCGCGTCGTGCGGCTCGCGATCGAGGACGAGACCGCCGGCCCGGTCGTGCACGCCGTCGCCGAGGAGGGCATCCCCACCCGGGACATCGCGGCGGCCCTGGGCGACCGGCTCGGCCTGCCCGTCGCCCCGGTCGCGCCCGAGGACGTCGACGCCCACTTCGGCTGGATCGGCCGGTTCTTCGGGTCCGAGGTCACGGCGTCCGGCGCCCGCACCCGCGAGCGCCTCGCCTGGACGCCCACCGGCCCGACCCTGGTGGAGGACATCGCCGCGGGCCACTACGACCGGCCCTGAGCCCGCGCCCCCGGGTGGGACCCGTCAGCCGAGCAGCTCCCGGACGTCCTCGACCGTGAGCGCCGACGCGAACAGGTCCCCGTCGTCGATCACCGCGTCCACCAGCGCGGCCTTGCGGGTCTGGAGCGCGACCACCTTCTCCTCGATCGTCCCGGCCGCGACCATCCGGTAGACCATCACCGTGCGGTGCTGCCCGATGCGGTGCGCGCGGTCGACGGCCTGCTGCTCGACGGCGGGGTTCCACCACGGGTCGAGCACGAACACGTAGTCCGCCTCGGTGAGGTTCAGCCCGGTGCCGCCGGCCCTGAGGCTGAGCAGGAACACGGGTGCGGTACCGGTGCGGAACCCCTCGATCACCTCGTCCCGGCGGGTGGTGGACCCGTCGAGGTAGGCGTGCTCGATCCCGGCGGCGTCCAGCCGGTCGGCGACGAGGCGCAGGTACGACGTGAACTGGCTGAACACCAGCGCGCGGTGGCCCTCGGCGACGACGTCGGCGATCTGCTCGACCAGGGCGTCGGTCTTCGCGGACGGCGTGCCGGCGAGCGCCGGGTCGATCAGCGAGGCGTCGAGAGCCAGCATCCGCAGCAGCGTGAGGGACCGGTAGACGATGAACCGCTGCCGGTCGAGGTCGTCGACCAGCCCGAGCACCTTCTGCCGCTCCAGCTGGAGGTACCGGTCGTAGACCGCGCGGTGCTCGGGCGCGAGCTCGACGGCGAGCGTCTGCTCCTGCTTGTCCGGCAGGTCGGCGGCGACCAGCTCCTTGGTGCGCCGGAGCAGGAACGGCCGGATGCGGCGGCGCAGCCGGTCGAGGCGCTGGGACCGGAGCCGGTCGACGCTCGCCGGCAGGTCGCCCGCGCCGGGACCGGTGGAGATGCCCGCGTGCACGCCCTCGATGGGGCGGACGAACTGCTCGCCGAACCGGCGGGCGGACGGCAGCAGCCCGGGGGAGGTCAGCGCGAGCAGCGCGTGCAGCTCGGTGAGGGAGTTCTCGACCGGGGTGCCGGTGACGGCGAGCGTGAACGGCACGGCGAGGTCGCGCGCGGCCGCGTGCCCCCGGGACGCGGGGTTCTTGACCTGCTGCGCCTCGTCCAGCACGAGGCCGGCCCAGCCGCCGTCCTGCCCGGAGGCCTGCCCGGTCCCGGCACCGCGGCCGACCTCGGCGTAGGCCGCGGCATCGAGCCGGAGCAGTGCGTAGCTGGTGACGACGACGTCCGCCCCGGCGGCGGTCTCCGCGACGGTCGGCGCCCCGGAGGCCTCGGTCCCGGTCACGCGCCGGACCGTCAGACCGGGTGTGAACCGCGCGGCCTCGGCGACCCAGTTCGGCACGACGGAGGTGGGCGCGACGACGAGGAACGGGCGTCGCGGGTCCCCGGCCGCGCGCTGCTCGACCGCGTGCTGCACCAGCGCGAGGGTCTGCACCGTCTTGCCCAGCCCCATGTCGTCCGCGAGCACCCCGCCGAGCCGGTGCCGCCAGAGGAAGGCCAGCCAGTGGAACCCCTCGACCTGGTACGGGCGCAGCCCGGCCCGCAGCCCGGCGGGCACGGGGACGGGTCGCGGGGCGTCGTCGCCGACCTCGGCCAGCAGCGCGCGCCACTCCTGCGCGGGGTCGGCCTCGTCGGCGAGCTCCACGAGGTCGGCCCACAGGCCGGTCTGGCGCCGGCTGATCCGCAGGCCGGTCTCCCACTCCGTGAGGTCCCGGGCCTCGGCGATGAGGTCGGCCAGCGGCTCCAGGGCGGGGTGGTCCAGCGAGAGGTACGTCCCGTCGACGAGCAGCAGCCGGCGCCGGCCCTTCGCCAGCGCGGTGAACAGCGGGGCGAACGGGACGGTGCGGCCCTCGACGGTGACGCTGACCCCGAGGTCGAACCAGTCGTTCTGCTCGGTCGGCTGGGTGGACACCGTGACGACCGGGGCGCCGCGCAGCTCGCGGTAGCCGGGCGCGGTGCCGACGGTCTCGACGCGCACGCCCGCGGTGGCGGCGACGCGGGGGACGACGGTCGCGACGACCTCGGCCGCCTCGACGTCCCGCAGGGTCACCGGCAGGGGGAGCGCGCCCTCCGAGCCGGAACCGGACGGCCACCACCCCACGGGCAGCAGGTCGCCCGCGAGCAGGGTGCGCGGATCGGGCGCCGGGGCCGACCCGGCGTGGCCGTCCCACCGCCAGGCCAGGTCCACGACGTGCCCGGGCGCGTGCGTGACGGTGAGCACGAGCGTCGGCGGCGCGGGCGGCGGCAGGTCGACGCTGCCGTCGTGGCTCGCGACGTCGAGACCGGCCCGCAGCACGGGCAGGTGGTCGCGCAGGAACTCGCCGGCCTGGTCGCCGGGGACCACGACCCCCGCGCCGAGGGCGTCCGCGACGGTCCGGCCGCCGCCCGCCCCCAGCAGCGCCAGCGCGCGCGGTGTCAGGGGCGCGGCGGTCGGGGCGAGCAGGACCTCCCGCGGCCGGGCGAGGTCCGCGACCCACACGCCGTGCGTCCCCACGGGGTGCGCGTGGCCCACGGGCACCGCGGCGTCGTCGACGTCGAGCCGGGCCCGCAGCCGGATCCCGTCGTCCGTCCGCGCGGCGTCGAGGCCGAGGTGCGCGACCGCCCCGACCCGCACCGCCGCCCCGGACCCGGAGCCCACGAGCGGCAGGTCGAGCGCCCGGGCCTGGTCCAGCAGCTCCCACAGCACCGGGTTCGTGAAGTCGTCCAGGAAGATCCAGCCCGGGTCGTCGCCGGGCTGCGCCGGCCGCGCGGCCCGGTGCAGCGCGCCGAGCTGGCAGAGCCACCGGTGCTGCGCGGGGTCCAGGTCCAGCCGCGCCTGCAGGTGCGGCAGGTTCGACCAGGTCAGCCCCTCCCGGGCCCAGCCGCGGCCGGTCCGCACCACCGGGCGCGCGCCGAGCCGGTGCTCGCCGCTGCCGCGCACCGCCGTGCCGCGGCGCGATCCCGCGGTGCCGCCCGCCGGCCGGGAGGTCGGTCCGTTCCACCGGTCGCGGGTGCGGGGGGTGAGCTCGCGGACCTCGAGCTGCAGCGCCGCCCGGCGTCCCGGGGCCGCGGCGCCGGCGTCGTCCCAGGCGAGCAGCCCGTCGAGCACGTCCCGCCACGGCTGCGCCCGCGGCCCGGACGGCGGAGCGGGGCGGTCGGCGGGCACCGGGCGATCGTGCCACAGCCGCCCGACACCCCGGTCCGTCGGCGGCGCCGGCGCGACGCCCGCCGCCGGCCTGCTCGACGACCTGCGGCTGCTGCGCCCCGACGTGTTCGCCACCGGTGCGGTGCGGCTGGTGCACGCGCCGTCGGAGCTCCCGGGCGCGGGCGGGGGGGGGCGAGGGTCAGCCGGTGACGGCGCGCGTCGCGTCCTCCAGCGCGGCGCGCGCGGTCCCGACCGTCGCGGTCGACGCCAGCACGGAGTCCAGGTCGGCCGGGTCGGGCGTGGCGTCCGCGGCTGCCGCGGCGGCCGCGAGGGCGTCGGTGAGCGCGGCGCGTGCGGCCGGGTCTCCCGCACCGGTCGCGAGCGCGGCCGTGCCGTCGGCCAGGGCGGCGCCCAGCGCGGCGCGCGCGTCGTCGTCGGCGGCGACCGCCTGCGCCACGGCCCACGCGGAGCTGGAGACGGCCACGTCCACCGTCGCGGCCTCGACGGCCGCGGTCTGCGCGACCAGGGCGTCGCGGCGGTCGTCCGCCACCCGGGCGCGCTCCGCTGCCGAGCCCGTGGTCGCCGGGCCGGTCTCGAGCGCGGTGGCGTCCGCGAGCGCGTCCGCCAGGTCGGTGCGCGTCTGCTCGTCGGCGACCTGGCCGACGGAGGAGTCGAGCGCCTGCCGGCCCGCCGCGACGACGCCCTGCAGGTCGTGCGCGGCGTCGGCGAGCGCGCTCTCGGCGGTGTCCCGGGCCCGCCCCGCCTGCGCGCCGCGGTCCGCCTCCCCGAGGAACCAGACCGTGCCCGCGACCGCCACCGCGAGCGCGAGGAGCACGACGACCGCCGTGCCGCGTCGGGTCCGGGCGCCGGGGGCGTCGGAGGTCGGGGAGGTCATGTGCGGTCCTGCCGGTCGAGGGGGTGCGGCGCGAGCGTAGCCATCCTCCGCCCGGACCGTGCCGCCGGCCCGCGGTGCGGGCACCGGTGTCTCACCCCTGATCGCGTGCCGGCGTGGACGGTCCCGACCGTGAGCCCGCTGTGCGTGCCAGGATGAGGTCCATGACCTGCCCGGACGCCTCCGCACCGAGGTGCTCGTGCTGACCGGGACCGTCGACCTGCTGCTGGAGCTGCTCCTGCGCGCCGTGTCCGCCGTCGTCGGCAAGGTCCTGCTGGGCCGGGAGATCGTCACCGACGTCGCCGGCGCCTGGGCGGCACCGGATCCGACCACGCTGGGCTGGGTGGCGGTCGCCCTCGTCACCGTGGCGCTCGGGGTGGGCGCGTGGACGGCGTTCTGGGACGACTGAGCGCCGGGGGTGTCCCCGGTGCCGCCTAGCCTGGGGACATGCCCGAGGGTCACACCGTCCACCGCATCGCCCGCCAGTTCTCCCGTGACCTCGTCGGTCACCGACTCGCCGTCTCGTCCCCGCAGGGCCGGTTCGCCGCGGGCGCCGCGCTGCTGGACGGCCGCGAGCTGCTGAGCTCGGCGGCCGTGGGCAAGCAGCTGTTCCTCGGCTTCGAGGGCGGGCACGTGCTGCGCGTGCACCTGGGGCTGTACGGGGCGTGGGACCTGCAGGGCGTGGTGTCGCCGCTCTCCGACGGCGCCGGCGCGGTCGCGAGCCTCGGCGCCCCGCGGGTGCGGCGCTCGGTGCGGATGGGGGAGTCGGAGGTCGAGGGCGGGGCGGGCACGGCGCCCGCGGAGGACTTCCCGCCCGCCCCCGTCGGCCAGGTGCGGGTGCGGCTCGCCACCTCCGCGACCGTCGCCGACCTGCGCGGGCCGACCGCGTGCGAGGTGCTCGACCCCGCGGCGGCCGCGGCGGCGGTCGCCCGGCTCGGGCCCGACCCGGCGGCCGTGGACGACCCGCGCGACCTGGCCGAGGCCGGCGAGGTCGTGGTCCGGCGGATCACGTCGCGCGGCACGGCGGTCGGGCAGCTGCTCATGGACCAGGGCGTCGTCGCGGGGATCGGCAACATCTACCGCGCCGAGCTGCTGTACCGCGCCCGGCTGGACCCGCACACCCCCGGCAAGCGGGTGCCGCGGGAGACGGCTCAGGCCCTGTGGGACGACTGGGCGGTGCTGCTCGCCGACGGGATCCGGACCGGGGTGATGCTCACGCGGGAGGACCTGGACGAGGCCGGCCGCGCCGCGGCGCTGGTCGACCGGGACCTGCGGCACTGGGTGTACGGGCGCGCGGGCGAGCCGTGCCGGACCTGCGGCACCCCGGTCGTCGTGGAGGACATGGCCGGCCGCAAGCTCTACCGCTGCCCGACCTGCCAGCGCTGACCCGGCACCGGGTCAGCGCCGCCCTCAGCGCGCCCGCGTCATCGGCACGTGCGGAATCCCGTCCTCGTCGTAGCCCGCGCCGGACCGGACGAAGCCGAACCGCCCGTACCAGTCCTCCAGGTGCGCCTGCGCGTGCAGGTGGATCGTCGCGCCCGGCCGGCACAGCGTGATGCCGTGCGCGATCAGCGCCGCGGCGATCCCGCGCCCGCGTGCGGTCGCGGCCGTGGCGACGCGCCCGATCGCCGGCTCGTCGCCGGCGGCGCGCAGCACCCGGAGGCAGCCGAGCACCTCGCCGTCCTCGTGCGCCCACACCTGGAGCGTGTCCGGCAGCAGGTCCCGGCCGTCCAGTTCGGGGTAGGGGCAGTCCTGCTCGACGACGAACACGTCGACGCGGAGCCGCAGCAGCGGGTACAGCTCCGCGGCGGTGATCTCGGCGGCGGTCCGGGTCTCGATCGTCAGGGGCACCGCACGAGGGTAGGCCGCGCCCGCCCGGCCGGCCGGTGGCGTCTCAGGACGGCCGGGGCCCGGTGCCGACGGCGCCCACCGGCCCCACCCGCACCGGGGGCGCCGTGCCCGCTCCCTCGGCCTCGACGGACCCGTCGATCACCAGCAGGGGGTCCGGCTGCTGCTCCCCCACCGGCACCTCGGCGTCGAGGACGTTGCCGCGGGTCGCGAGCGGGCACGCCCAGGCGGGGTCGTAGGCGCACGACGGGTTGTAGGCGAAGTTGAGGTCGAGCACCAGGCCGCCGTCCGACGCCCGGCCGAGGTCGGCGCCCTTGACGGTGTCGAGCAGGTACCGCCCGCCGCCGTAGGTGCCGGTGCCCGCGGTGCGGTCCTTGACCGGCAGGAAGATCCCCCCGCCGTAGGTGCGCAGCGCCCACACGGACAGCGACCCGAGGCCGTCCAGCTCCACGCGCCCCACGCGGTCGAAGGGCACGACGCCGTCGGTGCCGGTGGCGACCTCGAGGCGCTGCGCGGACGTCGCCCGCACCCGGACCTCGAACCGGTAGGCGGGGTCGTACGGGGCGACGGACAGCCCGCGGAACACCGCCTTGGCGGCGGGCCGCAGCGGGGAGGCGGCGTGCTCGGCGAAGAGCTCGTCGCGCCGGGCGACCCACTCCGCGTGCGCGGCGGCGGGGTCGCTGGCGGCGATCCGCCGCACGTCCGCGTAGGTCTGGGCGGTCCGCCGCCGCCAGTCCGCGACCGCGAGCGCGTCGAGCGCGAGGCCGAGCTGCTGCACCATGCCTCCACCGTCTCACGCGCGCGCCGCGCGCGGGGGACCGGGGTCGTGCGGTGCGCCGATGTCCCCGACCCGTGACAGGGTCGACGCATGGACTTGAGGATCTTCACCGAACCGCAGCAGGGTGCGAGCTACGACGACGTCCTGGCCGTCGCGCGTGCCGCGGAGGACCTGGGCTTCGACGCCTTCTTCCGTTCCGACCACTACCTGTCGATGGGCGGCGACGGCCTGCCCGGCCCGACCGACGCCTGGACGACGCTGGCCGGGCTGGCGCGCGAGACCAGCCGCATCCGGCTGGGCACCCTCGTGACGTCCGCGACGTTCCGGCACCCCGGCGTGCTCGCGATCCAGGTCGCGCAGGTCGACCAGATGTCCGGCGGCCGCGTCGAGCTCGGCCTCGGCGCGGGCTGGTTCGCCCGCGAGCACGCCGCCTACGGCATCCCGTTCCCGGCGAAGCGGTTCGGCCCGCTCACCGAGCAGCTCGAGGTGGTCACGGGCCTGTGGGGCACCCCGGTCGGCGAGCGGTTCTCCTACGCCGGCGAGCACTACACGCTGACCGACAGCCCGGCGCTGCCCAAGCCGGTGCAGCGGTCCCCGCTCGACGCGTCGACGGCGGGCGTGCCGGTCATCGTGGGCGGCCTCGGCCCGCGGCGCACCCCGGCCCTGGCCGCCCGGTTCGCCGCCGAGTTCAACCTGTCCTTCCCGCCGCTGGACCAGATCGGGGAGAAGCTCGACGCGGTGCGCGACGCGTGCCGCGCGATCGGCCGCGACCCGCGGTCGCTCACGATGTCGACCGCCCTCGTGCTCGCGGCGGGGAAGGACGACGCGGAGGTGGACCGCCGGGCCGCCGCGATCGGCCGGGACCCGAAGGAGGTCCGCGAGGTCGGGATCGCCGGCACGCCGACCGCCCTCGTCGACCGGCTGGGTGCGCTGGCCGAGCTCGGGATCGACCGGGTCTACCTGCAGGTGCTGGACCTGGCCGACCTGGACCACCTGGAGCTGGTGGCCTCGGAGGTCATGCCGCAGCTGCGGTGACGCGCGGCGCGCCGGTCGTCGTCGCGGTCCGGACCAGGTCGCGGACCACGACGACGACCAGCGCGACCAGCAGCACGTTGCGCAGCACGAGCACGAGCGACGGCACCGGCAGCTGCGCGGTGATGCCGTCGTAGGCGAGGGGGAAGACCCACGGGGTGAGCGCGGCGATCACCAGCACGAGCGCGGCGGGGGTCTGCCAGGAGCGCGCGCCGGCCGCGCCCGGGCGGGCCAGGCCGACGACCACCGGCCCGGCGAGCCAGCCGATGAACTGCGGCGACCCGACCTTGTTCGCCAGGATCAGCACGACCGCGATCAGCAGGGCGCCCCGGGCGAGGAACCCGGCGGTGTCGAGCGCGTCGCCCGCGCGCAGCCGCACCCACGCGAGCAGCCCGGTCGCCGCGGCCAGCG
Source organism: Cellulomonas sp. (assembly GCA_032056255.1). Lineage (GTDB taxonomy): Bacteria > Actinomycetota > Actinomycetes > Actinomycetales > Cellulomonadaceae > Cellulomonas. The sequence goes on from DAMBCY010000076.1 coordinate 11,930, forward strand.
CCACCGGCAGCACCAGACCGAGCGCGGCGGCCGTGGCGGCCGTCCCCGGCCCGGCGATCTCCCAGGTGGTGATCGCGTCGTTCAGCACCACGCGGACCGGCCCGGAACCCAGGCCCGCGAGCACCCACGGCGTCGCCGCCACCGACTCGACCTGCAGCCCGCGGCCGCCCTGCTCGGTGAGGAACGAGGTGAGGTGCGCCAGGCCGCCGCCCGCCACGACCGCGCCGGCGACGACCGCGCAGACGACGGCGGCCGGCAGCACCAGGTGCCGCCAGGGCCGGCGCAGCACGAGCACGAGGGGCAGCAGCAGCGCGCCGGGAGCGACCTTGACCCACGCGCCCGCCGTGAGCAGCGCGGAGGCGAGCACCGGGTGCCGCAGCGCGACGGCGAGCGCGACGACCACGACCGGCGCGACCACGGCGTCCAGCCGGCCGACCGCGACCGGGCCGAGCAGCAGGACGAAGGCCAGCCACCACCACGCGCCGAGGGCCGGGTCGTGCCGGGGGTCGCCGACGACGGCACCGCGCACCGGCGAGCCCGCGGGCGGTGCGGGACGCGCCCGGGCGGACCGGAGCAGCACCCCGACCGCCGCCGCGTTCAGCGCGGTGACGAGCACGGACCACGCGACCGCGTAGGTCCGCGTCCCGGCGGCGTCCACCAGCGCGGGCAGCAGCATCGGCACGACCGCACCGGCGGGGTACACCCAGTCGCCGTCCAGCACGGGCCAGACCCCCTGGTGCAGGCCCTGCCACATCCACCAGCGGTAGAGGTCGACGTCCCAGAACGCCTTCGTCGGGATCAGCACCGTCCCCACGGACGCGATCCACGCGTGCACCACCACGAACGCGGTCCACAGGGCGGCGCGGGAGCGCAGCAGGCGGTCGATGGCGCACCTCCGACGGCGGGGACCAGGGCGGCCCACACCCTACGCGCCGGACCCGTGGGCGGGGGGCGTCCCCGGACCGCTAGCCTGCGCACCGGTGCCCGGACGGGCCGGACACCGCGAAGGAGGCGGGAACCGCGTGAGCGCGATCGGGTGGCGGGTGCACGGCAACGGGAAGACCGTCGCACCCGGGGCGGTCGTCGCCCCGGACGAGCGGCTGTCCTGGCCCCGGACGGTCGGGATCGGCATGCAGCACGTCGTGGCCATGTTCGGCGCCACGTTCCTGGTCCCGCTGCTCACCGGGTTCTCCCCGGCGACGACGCTGCTGTTCTCGGCGATCGGCACCGTGACCTTCCTGCTCGTCACCGGCAACCGGCTGCCGTCCTACCTGGGGTCGAGCTTCGCGTTCATCGGCCCGATCATCGCCGCCACGGCATCCGCCGGGCAGTCCGCGGCCGTCGGCGGCATCCTCCTCACGGGCGTGCTGCTCGCGGCGGTCGGCCTGGTCGTGCACCTCGCCGGCGCGCGCTGGATCGACGTCGTCATGCCGCCGATCGTGACCGGCACCATCGTCGCGCTGATCGGGTTCAAC
>DAMBCY010000077.1:0-455 GCA_032056255.1 Cellulomonas sp.
GTGCCTCACCCCGAGCTCGACCTCCGGCTTCGTCGTCGACACCGCCGAGGTCACGTTCTGGGGCCTGTGCCCGGACTGCCGCAGCGCGTCGGGCCCCTCCCGCTAGACACCCCACGACCACCGGCCGGGCGCCCCCTCGCCCGTCCGGCACCCCGGCGCGCCCGAGACCCGGGCGCGCACCGACCGGAAGGACACATGTGACCCAGGTCCACCCCACCACCACGAACGCCGGCGCCCCCGTCGCCTCGGACGCCCACTCGCTCGCGGTCGGCGCCGACGGCCCGATCGTGCTGCACGACCACTACCTGGTGGAGAAGCTCGCCCAGTTCAACCGCGAGCGCGTCCCCGAGCGGGTCGTGCACGCCAAGGGCGGCGGCGCCTTCGGCACGTTCACCACCACCGGCGACGTCAGCCGGTACACCCGCGCGGCCCTGTTCCAGCCCGGGGTGCGGACC
>DAMBCY010000077.1:465-12778 GCA_032056255.1 Cellulomonas sp.
CGCCCGGTTCTCCTCGGTCGCCGGCGAGCACGGCTCCCCCGACACCTGGCGCGACCCCCGCGGCTTCGCGCTGAAGTTCTACACGTCCGAGGGCAACTACGACCTGGTCGGCAACAACACCCCGGTGTTCTTCCTGCGCGACGGCATCAAGTTCCCCGACTTCATCCGGTCCCAGAAGCGCCTGCCCGGGTCGAACCTGCGCGACAACGACATGCAGTGGGACTTCTGGACCCTCTCCCCCGAGTCGGCGCACCAGGTCACCTGGCTGATGGGCGACCGGGGGCTGCCACGGTCCTGGCGCACGATGGACGGCTTCGGCTCGCACACCTACCAGTGGGTGAACGCCGAGGGCGAGCGGTTCTGGGTCAAGTACCACTTCACGACCCAGCAGGGCATCGACAACCTCACCGCCGACGAGGCGGCCCAGCTCGCCGGATCGGACGCCGACCACCACATCCGGGACCTGTTCGAGCACATCGCCGACGGCGACTTCCCGCGCTGGACGCTCTCGGTGCAGGTCATGCCGTACGCGGACGCCCCGGCCTACCGGTTCAACCCGTTCGACCTCACGAAGGTCTGGCCGCACGCGGACTACCCGCTGATCGAGGTCGGCACGATGGAGCTGAACCGGAACCCGGAGAACTACTTCGCGCAGATCGAGCAGGCCACGTTCGCCCCGTCGAACTTTGTCCCCGGCATCCAGGCCAGCCCCGACAAGATGCTGCTCGCGCGGATCTTCTCCTACGCGGACGCCCACCGGTACCGCGTCGGCACCAACCACGCCCAGCTGCCGGTGAACGCCCCGCAGGCGCCGGTGCACTCGTACGCCAAGGACGGCGCCGCCCGGTACGCGTTCGCGGCGCCCGACGTCCCGGTGTACGCGCCGAACTCGCTCGGCGGCCCCGCGGCCGACCCGGCCCGCGCGGCGGAGCACGGCGGCTGGGAGTCCGACGGCGCGATGGTCCGGGCGGCGGCCACCCTGCACCCCGAGGACGACGACTGGGGCCAGGCGGGCACGCTCTACCGCGACGTGTTCGACGACGCCGCGCGCGCCCGGTTCCTCGAGACGATCACCGGGCACGTGGGCGCCGTGCGCAGCGACGCGATCCGGGAGCGCGCCGTGCGGTACTGGACGCAGGTCGACGTGGGCCTGGGCGCGGCCCTGGCCGCCGCGCTCGCCGGGTCCGCCCCGGCCGAGAACGGCGAGCCCGCCACCGCGAGCACCCCGGTCGCCTGACCCGACGATCCCTGCAGCGGCCGGGGCCCACCCCCGGGCCCCGGCCGCTGCAGGGTCGTGGCCCCGGCGGACCGGGATCGACCCGGCGCGGATGAGAGGATCGCCCGCATGAGCGAGACGCCCGATCCCACGACCGCCACCCGCGACATCGCCGACGTGGCCGCGGTCGAGGTCATCACCACCGCCGCCGTGCACCTGATGAGCGCCGCCGCCGTCAAGTGCGGGCTCTCCGAGGACGCCGACGGCACGCCCGGCAGCGACTACCTCGACCTCGACGAGGCCCGCAAGCTCATCACCGCGCTCGCCGCGCTGGTCACGGCGTCGGCACCGGACATCGGCAACCAGCACGCCCGCTCGCTGCGCGACGGCCTGCGGTCCCTGCAGCTCGCGTTCCGCGAGGCCAGCCCGTTCCCGGACGCGCCGGGCGAGGGCCCCGGGGAGAAGCTGACCGGCTCCGTCGTCTGACGCCGGGCCCGACGCCCTGGCCGCACGCCGTGGCCCGGCGCCGGGGCGCGCCCCGGCCCGCCGCGTCAGCGCGTGGCGGACGGCTCCGGGCGCACCGGCACGTCGTCCGCCCCGACCGGGGCCGGCGTCGGCATGACGCCCTCGGCGGCCGGTGCCGTCCGCACGCCCCTCGGGGCGGTCACCGAGGCACCGGCGGCGCCTCCCGGACCGGACGCCGCCCTCGCACGCCGCCGCGCGAGCGCCAGCACCGCGAGCCCGAGCACCGCGAGCACCAGCCCGACGCCGCCGGCCGCGGCGAAGCCGGACCACGGGCCGAACCCGTCGATGACCGCCCCGACGACGGGCGCGCCGAGCGCCGCGCCCACCGTGTTCGCGGTGCCGCTCCAGCCCATGACCTCGCCGCGTCGGTGCTCCGGCACCTGGCGGACGAGGGACGCGTTGATCGCCGACAGCGTCGCGGCGCACGGCAGGCCGGCGACGACCACCGCCACGGCCAGCTGCGCCTGGGTCTGCGCGAGGGCCGCGGGCACCGTCGCGGCACCGAGCAGCGCGACGAGCACCAGCGGGTGCAGCTCGCGGCGCCCGCCGCCGTAGACCAGGCCGCCCACCACGGACCCCAGGCACCAGAGCGCGATCATCCAGCCCACGGCGGACTCGTGGCCCCAGCCCCGCAGCGCGGCGACGACGCCGACGTCGGTGCCGTTGAGGACCAGCGCCGCGGCGGAGGCGGCGGCCAGCACGACGAGCAGCCCGGGGGTGAGCAGGCGCACGCGCGGCGCGTCCGCGGCGCCCGCCGGTCCCCCCGTCGACGTCGACCGGGTCGGGGGGTCGAACCACAGGAGCAGCAGACCCGCGACGACCGTCGACACGCCGACCACGGTGAGCGCGGCCGTCGTCGAGACCTGGGTCGCGACGAGCACGCCGACGGTCGGCGCCAGCATGAACGTCATCTCGGTGCCGACGGAGTCCAGCGCGTACGCGGTGCGCTGCTGCTCGGCGGGGACGAGCACCGCCAGCGACTGCCGCACGACCGAGAACACCGGCACCAGGAACGCGCCCGCCACCACGGCGGCGACCACCAGCGCCTCGTACCCCAGGCGGGGGGCGACGATCCACACGGCCGACTCCACCACGACCGAGGGCAGCAGCGCCCGCCGCAGCCCCAGCCGGTCCACCCGGCGCCCGCGCCACGGGGACCCGATCGCCACCCCCACCGTCATCGCGGCGGCGACGAGGCCGGCCCGGGCGTAGCCCAGCCCGAGGGGGCCCACCACGTGCAGGGTGAGCACGACGCCGGTCATGGCGTGCGGGATGCGCGCCACGAAGGAGACGAGGACCAGGGGCAGGACACCGGGCAGCCGCAGCAGGCGGCCGTAGGGGGCGAGGGACACCCCCGGATTCTCCCGTGCGCCGCACCACCCCGACGACCGCACACCGGGCCACCGGCCTCCCGCCCGGGGTGATCTTGCGCACGTGGGCGGACCTCGCCCGTAAGGTGGTGCCGTGACGTCTGCCACCGGGCCCGACGACCCGATCGGCCCGACGCGGTCGACCGGGGCCTCGACGTGGCTCCCCGACGACGCCGGCACGGACCCCGGGCGCCCCGCGCCGGAGACCCTGACCGGCTTCCCGCCGCCCGGCCCGCCGACCGGCCACGGGCCCGAGGCCGTCCGTGCGCCCGGCCAGCCGCACCCCACGAGCCTGCCGCTCGTCGAGCACGCGCACCTCGCACCGCCGCCGGCGCCCCGGCACCGCCGCCGGGCGTGGGCGGTCGTGACGGTGTCCGCCCTCTCGGTGCTCCTGGTCGCCACCGCCGCGCTGGCGACGTACCTGTGGCTCCTGACGGACCGGCAGGAGCAGCGCTCCGCCGAGATCGAGGCGCAGGCCCGCGCGATCGGCACGGACCTCGCGACGCTGCGGTCGGAGCACGAGGGCACCCTGGGCGAGCTGGCCGGGGTCAACGACCAGCTCGCGACCGCGCAGGAGCGCATCACCCAGCTCGCGGACGAGAAGGCGCAGGTCGGCGACGACCGCGAGGTGCAGCGCCAGCTCGTCGACTACCAGGCCCGGGTGTCGCAGGCCGCCGCGAACGTCGCGTCCGCGCTGTCCACCTGCATCGACGCCCAGAACCAGCTCATCACGTACCTCGAGGACGCCGCCTCCTACGACCCGGCCGACCTCGAGCGGTTCAAGGGCGACGTGCAGGGAGTGTGCGCCGCCGCGACCGAGGCGAACACCGAGCTGCAGCGCCAGCTCGCCGCCGGAGCCACCGGGTGAGGCCGCGCCGCGCCCGCACCGCCACGCTCGCCCTGCTCCCCGTGCTCGCGCTGGCCGCCTGCGGCGTGCTGCCCGAGATGCCCGGCCCGGTGCCGACGGACCTGGTGCCGTCCAGCGTGCCGGTCGCGACGCCGTCCTCCTCGGGCAACCTGTCCCCCGACGGGTTCGACACCGCGCAGCGGATGGCCGTGCGGATCCGGAACGTCGGCTGCGACTCGCTGTCCACGGGGTCGGGCTTCGCGATCGACGAGACCACGCTCATCACGAACCGGCACGTCGTCGCCGACTCCGCGGACCTGCAGCTGAGCACCTACGACGGCCGCGACGTCGCCGTGACCGCCTCCGCCACCGCCGCGCTGGCGGACCTCGCCGTGGTCCGCACGGCCGACCCGCTCCCGTCGGCCCCGGGGCTCGCCGACGCCGACCCCGACCCGGGCGACGAGGTGACCGTGGTCGGCTACCCGCAGGGCGGTGCGCTGACGGTGACCAGCGGCCAGGTGATCGGCGCGACGACCGACCCGCTGAACGAGAACCTGGGCCAGGTGCTCGTCACCAACGCCGAGGTCGAACCCGGCAGCTCCGGCTCCGCGGTCCTCGACACCGAGGGCCGGGTCGTCGGCGTGGTGTACGCGAAGAACGCCACGGGTCAGAGCTTCGTCGTCCCCGTGAGCACGCTGCGCCAGCTGCTCGACGACGAGGCGGCGTTCACCGCGACCACCTCCTGCACCGGCTGACGCGTCTGGTGCGCCGCGCCCCGGCGTGCCACGGTGGGGACGGACGCACCCACCGAGGAGGACCCATGCCCCACGACGACCCCCACGCCGGTCTGCCCGAGCTCACCCGGGCCGCGAGCGACGTGTTCTCCGCGCGCCGCGTGTTCGGCGAGCCGTACGAGCGCGACGGGGTGCTCGTGATCCCCGTGGCGAAGGTCATCGGCTCGCACGGGGTCGGTGCCGCCAGCGGGGACGGGCGCATGGGCGTCCGCAAGCACGACGGGCCGCCGCCGGCCGGCGGGGCGGGGGCGTCCGGGACGGAGCAGCCCGTACCGGACGCGCCGGAGCCGCCCGCCGAGCCCGCACCCGGGCCGCTCGGGGCGTCCGGGGAGCCGGGACCCGGGCCGTGGCCCGCAGGAGGCGGCCCCGCCGGCGCCCTCGGACCGGGCCTGCGGGCGCTCGCCGCCCACCGCCCGCACCTGCCGCGCCCCTACGGCCGGGGCGGCGGGGACGCGGAGGGCGCCGGCTTCGCGGCCCGCGTCAAGCCGCTGGGGGTCTACGTGGTGCAGGACGGCGGCGTGAGCTGGCGTCCGGCGCTCGACCTGAACCGGGTCATCCTGGGCGGTCAGGTGGTGGGGGCGATCTCGGTGGTCGCGCTGTCGTTCGCCCACGCGTTCGGGCGCCGCCGCCGGCGCTGACCGCCGCGGTCGCCGGGCCCGCCGCTCAGCGCAGCCGGACCTCGACCGAGTCGACGCGCTGGGCGACGGTCTCGTCCGCGGCGAGCGCCGCACCGACACCGGCGAGCACCGCGTCCAGCGCCGTGCGGTCCAGGCCGGGGACGAGGGTGAGCTCGACGGCGACCTCGGCGCGGGTACCGGGGGTCGCGTCGACCGCGACCACCGGGCCCGCGGGTGCCGCCGGCACGTCGCGCGCCGCCGTGCCGGCGGGGGCACGCCGCCACCAGCGGCGCGAGGGGGGCGACGACGGCGCGGCCGACGCGTCGTCCTCCGCGTCCGCCGCCGGCGTCCGCCCGCCGAGCGCGGCACGCACGGCCTCGCGCACCGCCGTCCGCACGTCGGGGGCGACCACGGGCCCGTCCCCGCCGTCGGTGACGGCGGGCCGCCACGCCTGCTGCTGCGCCAGCGCCCACACCGCCGGTCTCGGCAGCAGCACGGTCGTCGGGCCGCCGGGGTCGAGGACCAGGAGCTCCCAGCCCTCCTCCACCGCGGACAGCGCCGCGCGGGCGACCTCGGTCGGTACCGGCCGGGCGTCCGGCCGCCACGCGGTCATCGCCGCGACGGACGAGAACACGGGCAGCGCGGTGCGGCCGTCGGGCGCCTGCAGGGCGACGATGCCCGCGGACGCCTCCTTCTCGACGGTGTGCGCGTGCCCGCTGACCTCGACGGTGCCGGCCGAGCCGAGCTCCGCGAGCACGGGGACGAGCACCCGGGTGCCGGCGAGCGCCGCGACGACGGCGGCCACCGAGACCGATCCGCCAGGGTGCGCGCCGTGCGCGGTCAGGGCCGCGGCCACCGCCGGGTCGGCGCTGCCGTCGTCCCCGGCGAACGCCGAGGTCGGCGGCAGCTCGCGCCCGGTCACGGCCGACCGGCGACGTCCAGCGCCTCGGGGAGCGTGAACGCCCCCGCGTACAGCGCCTTGCCGACGATCGAGCCCTCGACACCCTCGGCCACCAGGGTGCGGAGCACGCGCAGGTCCTCGAGCGACGAGATGCCGCCGGAGGCGACCACGGGCGCGTCGGTCCGCGAGCAGACCTCGCGCAGCAGCTCGACGTTCGGGCCGCGCAGCGTGCCGTCCTTCGTCACGTCGGTCACGACGTACCGGGCGCAGCCGGCGGCGTCGAGCCGGGCCAGGACCTCCCACAGGTCGCCCCCCTCGCGGGTCCAGCCCCGCGCCGCGAGCGTCGTGCCGCGCACGTCGAGACCGACCGCGATCGCGTCGCCGTGCTCCGCGATCACCCGGGCGGTCCATCCCGGGTCCTCCAGCGCCGCCGTGCCGAGGTTGACCCGGGTCGCCCCGGTCCCGAGCGCCCGCGCGAGCGAGGCGTCGTCCCGGATGCCGCCGGACAGCTCGACCTTGACGCCCTTGTCCGAGAGGTCGCGGGTGACCTCGGCGAGCAGGTCGGCGTTGGAGCCCCGCCCGAAGGCCGCGTCCAGGTCGACCAGGTGGATCCACTCCGCACCGCCGGCGTGCCAGTCGAGCGCGGCCTGCAGCGGGTCGCCGTAGGAGGTCTCCGAGCCGGCCTCGCCCTGCACCAGGCGGACGGCCTGGCCGTCGGCGACGTCGACGGCGGGAAGGAGCTGCAGACGGTCGGACATGGGACTCCTCGTTCGGCGGTGCGGGGCGCGGGTCGGGCGGGTCGTGGCGGGCTGGTCGGTGCGGACGGCGGTCAGCCCAGGGTGCGGACCCAGTTCTCCAGCAGGCGGGCGCCCGCGTCGCCGGACTTCTCCGGGTGGAACTGCGTGGCGGACAGCGGGCCGTTCTCGACGGCGGCGACGAACCGGCCGCCGTGCTCGGACCAGGTCACCAGCGGCGGGGCGAACCGCGCCGGGTCGGCGGTGTCCAGCAGCGGGAACGTGCGGGCGGCGTACGAGTGCACGAAGTAGAACCGCTCGTCCTCCACGCCCGCGAACAGCCGGGTGCCCGCGGGCACGTCGACCGTGGACCAGCCCATGTGCGGCACGACGTCCGCCTCGAGGCGGTCCACCAGGCCGGGCCACTCGCCGAGCCCGTCGGTCTGCACGCCGTGCTCGTCGCCGCTGCCGAACATGACCTGCATGCCGACGCAGATGCCGAGCACCGGGCGGCCGCCCGCGAGCCGGCGGTCGACGATCTGGTCGCCCCGCACCTCGCGCAGCCCGGCCATCACGGCGGCGAACGCCCCGACGCCCGGGACCACCAGGCCGTCGGCCTCGGCGGCGAGCTGCGCGTCGGACGTCAGCTCGACCTGGGCGCCGACCCGCTCGAGGGCGCGCACGGCCGAGCGGACGTTGCCGAATCCGTAGTCCAGGACGACGACACGAGGCTGGCTGGGCACCCGGCCAGGCTACCGGGCCGGGGACCCGGCACCCGCCGGGCGTCCGCAGCCCGGACGCCCCGGCGCGACGGGGGCTCGGCCCTCGCGGCGGGCTCAGCCCCTGCGGCGGCGCCCGCCGGACAGCGCGCGCACCGCCGCCCACCGGGTCATGCCGACGCTGGTCTCCACGCCCTCGACCTCCGTCACCGGCCTCCCGCCGACCAGCAGGTCGTCGAGCACCTCGGGCGCCCCCGACATCACCAGGCCGGGCGGCAGGTCGTCCTCGCGCTCCCCCGCGACCCACCGGCTGGCGGCGATCCGGCCCGCGCGCCGGTCGAGCAGCACGACGGGCGAGGTCCGCAGCATCCCCGAGACCGCTGCCGCGGCGGCGGCCGTCGTGGCGGCGTCCCGGGTGTCCCGCAGCACGGCGAGCGCACCCACCGGGGAGGCCACCGCGTCGACGTCCACACCCGCGAGCGCGCAGGCGGCGGCCAGCGGCCGGGCACCCGCGACCTGGGTCACGAGGATCGCGACGACGGGCTCCTCGGGCTCCCCGGTCGTCGACGACGGCGACCCGGCGCCACCCGGTGCCGCCGCGCCGCCGGGCTGCGACGGACCGGCGCCCGCGTCCACGACGTCGGCGGTCGCCGGGCCCAGGTCGGCCAGCCCGGACAGGTCGTCCGGGATCTCGAGGCCGAGGTCGTCGTCCTCGCCGGGACCGGACGACGGCGGGCCCTGCGAGGTCACAGGGCGCCCTTCGTGCTGGGGACGCCGTCGACCCGCGGGTCCAGCGCCACCGCGGCGCGCAGCGCGCGGGCGAGCGCCTTGAACTGCGCCTCCACGACGTGGTGCGGGTCGCGGCCCGCGAGCACGCGCACGTGCAGCCCGAACGCGGCGTGGTGCGCGATCGACTCCAGCACGTGCCGGGTGAGCGAGCCGGTGAAGTGCCCCCCGATCAGGTGGTACTCCTGGCCCGCGGGCTCGCCCGAGTGCACGAGGTACGGGCGGCCCGACACGTCCACGACCGCCTGGGCGAGCGCCTCGTCCAGGGGCACGGTCGCGTCGCCGAACCGGGCGATGCCGCGCTTGTCCCCGAGCGCCTCGCGCAGCGCCTCGCCGAGGCAGATGGCGACGTCCTCGACGGTGTGGTGCACGTCGATGTCGGTGTCCCCGGTCGCGCGGACCGTCAGGTCGATCAGCGAGTGCTTGCCGAGGGCGGTGAGCATGTGGTCGTAGAACGGCACCGTCGTGCTGATCTCCGTGCGCCCCGTGCCGTCGAGGTCGACCTCGACCACGACGCTGGACTCGCTCGTCGTCCGCTCGATCCGGGCGGTCCGCCCACCGGTCGTCCTGCTCACAGTCCCAGCACCTCCCACAGCGCGGCGGTGAACGCCGCGGTCTCCTGCGGGGTGCCGACCGACACCCGCAGCCATCCGTCCGGGCCGACCTCGCGGATCAGCACACCCCGGTCCAGCAGACCCTGCCAGACGACGTGCCGGTCCTCGTGCACCTGGAACAGCACGAAGTTCGCGTCGGACTCCGCCACCCGGATCCCGCGGTCGCGCAGGTCGAGCACCAGCCGGTCGCGCTCCGCGCGCAGCGAGCCGACCTGCGCCATCAGCTCCGGCGCGTGCCGCAGCGCCGCGCGGGCCACCGCCTGCGTCACCGCGGACAGGTGGTAGGGCAGCCGGACCACCCGCAGGGCGTCCACCAGCTCCCGGGACGCCGCCAGGTAGCCGACGCGGGCGCCGGCCAGGCCGAACGCCTTGGACATCGTCCGGCTGACCGCCAGGTGCGGGTGGTCGGCGAGCAGCGTCAGCGCCGACTCGACCCCCTCGCGACGGAACTCGCCGTAGGCCTCGTCCACGACGACCACGCAGCCGCTCGGCACCTCGGCCGCGGCGGCGAGCACCTCGCGCACGGTGCCGAGCTCCAGCGCGGTGCCGGTCGGGTTGTTCGGGCTGGTCAGCAGCACCACCGACGGCGCCTCGCGGGCGATCAGCGCGCGCGCCTGCGCCGGGTCGACGTCGAAGTCCTCGGTGCGCCGGCCGGCGACCCAGCGCGTGTGGGTGTCGCGCGCGTACTCCGGGTACATCGAGTACGTCGGGGCGAACGACAGGGCGGTGCGGCCGGGGCCGCCGAAGGCCTGCAGCAGGTGCAGCATGACCTCGTTCGACCCGTTGGCGGCCCAGACCTGCTCCGGCGCGACGCGGACGCCCGACTCGACGGCCAGGTAGTCCGCGAGGTCGGCCCGCAGGTCGAGGAACTCCCGGTCGGGGTACCGGTTCAGCCCGGCGGCGGCCTCGGCGACCGCGCCGGCGATGTCCGCCACGACCTCGGCGGACGGCGGGTACGGGTTCTCGTTGACGTTGAGCAGCACCGGCACCGCGAGCTGCGGCGCACCGTAGGGCGCGCTGCCCGCCAGCTCCGGGCGCACGGGGAGCGCCGGGCGCCGGCCGGGCTGCCGTGCCGGGTCGGGTGCGGTGGTGGGTGCGGTCACCGGGCGATCGTATCCGCGACGACGCGACACACCGGTCGTGCGTCCACAGGCCGTCGCCCGGGGTGCGCGGGTGTCGGCGGCGGTGGCTAGGGTCGACGACGATGACCGAGACCCAGCGGCGCCCCACGACCGGATCCCTGCGCGACGAGGCGGAGGCCGTGCTGCGCCGGCTCGTCGGCCGCGACGACGCCCGCCTGCGCGACGACCAGTGGCGGGCGATCGACGCCCTGGTCACCGGCCACCGCCGCGCGCTCGTCGTCCAGCGCACCGGATGGGGCAAGTCGGCCGTGTACTTCGTCGCCACCGCGCTGCTGCGCGCCCGCGGCGCCGGACCGACCGTGCTGGTCTCCCCGCTGCTCGCGCTCATGCGCAACCAGGTCGCCTCGGCCCGGCGCGCGGGCGTGCAGGCCGCGACGCTCAACTCCGCGAACGTCACCGAGTGGGACCTGGTGCACGAGCAGATCGCGGCCGGGGAGGTCGACGTGCTGCTGGTCTCCCCCGAGCGCCTCACCCACCCGCAGTTCCGGGACGAGGTGCTCCCCCGGCTCGCCGCCGACGCCGGGCTGGTCGTGATCGACGAGGCGCACTGCATCTCGGACTGGGGCCACGACTTCCGGCCCGACTACCGCCGCATCCGCACCCTGCTGGCCGAGCTGCCGGACGGCATCCCCGTGCTCGCCACCACCGCGACCGCGAACGCCCGGGTGACCGCCGACGTCGCCGAGCAGCTCGGCACCGCGGCGCACGACGACGTGCTCGTGCTGCGCGGCCCGCTCGACCGGTCCAGCCTCGACCTCTCCGTGGTGCGGCTGCCCGACACCGCCGGGCAGCTGGCGTGGCTCGCGCAGAACCTGCCGGCGTTCGAGGGGTCCGGGATCGTCTACTGCCTGACGATCGCCGCGGCGCAGCAGGTCACGGAGCACCTGCGGGGCGCGGGCCTCGACGTGCGGACCTACACCGGCCAGACCGACCCCGCCGAGCGCGAGGCGGCCGAGGCGGACCTGCTCGCGAACCGGGTCAAGGCGCTGGTGGCGACCTCGGCGCTCGGCATGGGGTTCGACAAGCCGGACCTCGGCTACGTGGTCCACGTCGGGGCGCCGTCCTCCCCCATCGCCTACTACCAGCAGGTCGGCCGCGCGGGCCGCGCCGCGGAGGCCGTCGGCGGCCGGGCGGCCGCGGTGCTGCTGCCCGGCCGGGAGGACCGGGCGATTTGGGAGTGGTTCGCCTCGACGGCCTTCCCCCCGGAGCAGGACGTGCACGCCGCGCTGCGGGCGCTGGCCGAGGGCGGCACGCTGTCCACCGCGGCGCTGGAGACCCACGTGTCGCTGCGCCGGTCCCGCCTGGAGCAGATGCTCAAGGTGCTCGACGTCGACGGCGCGGTCCGGCGGGTCCGCGGTGGCTGGGCGGCCACCGGCGCCCCGTGGACCTACGACGCGGAGCGGTACGACCGCGTGACCGCGACCCGGCGCGCCGAGCAGCAGTCGATGGTCGACTACGTCACCACCGAGGGCTGTCGCATGGCGCACCTGCGCCGGGCGCTGGACGACCCCGAGCTCGTGGGCGCCTCCGGCGACGGCTGGCGGTGCGGGCGCTGCGACCGGTGCACGGGCCGCACGGCCGGGACCGCCCCGGACGCCGCGCACGTCGCCGGCGCCCAGGCCCTGCTCACCGCGGCCGGTGTCGAGGTCGAGGCGCGCCGGCAGTGGCCGTCCGGGATGGCGACGCTCGGGCTGGACCTCACGGGACGCATCGCCGAGGCGGAGCGCGCCGGCTCCGGCCGGGCCGTCGCGCGCCTCGACGCCGTCGGCTGGGGCGGCCTGCTGCGCGACCTGTTCGGCAGCGAGGCACGGCCGGACGACGGCCTGCCGGTCGCGCTGCGCGACCCGGTGCTCGCGACCCTGGACGCCTGGCACCCGGAGCAGCGGCCGGAGGGAGTCGTCGTCGTGCGGTCCGCGAGCCGCCCGGCGCTGGTGCAGCACCTCGCGGAGGGCGTCGCCCGGCACCTCGGCATCCCGCTGGTCGGGGCGGTGGTCCCGCGGGGCGACGTGCCGGCCGGCCGGCACGACGTCAACTCCGCGCACCGCCTC
>DAMBCY010000077.1:12788-13385 GCA_032056255.1 Cellulomonas sp.
CGCCTGGAGCTGGACCTCGACCCCGCGACCGCCGCCGACCTCCCCGGGCGGACGGTGCTGCTGGTGGACGACCGGACCGACTCCGGGTGGACGCTCACGGTCGCGGCGCGGCTGCTCCGGCGGGCCGGCGCGGCGGCGGTGCTCCCGTTCGTGCTCGGCGTCGGCTGACCGCGCGAGGTCGAGGATCTCCGCACGACACGCGGCCCGAACGCCTCGACCTCGCCCGAGGGCCTCGACCTCGCCGGAGCCCCGACCTCACGACGGCGCGGGACGAGGTCGGTGAGGTGCGGGCGACCGGTCGGCCGGGACGGGCGTGATCGGCGAGGCCGGACGCACGGTCAGCCGCGGTCGGGATACCCCGCGTGGTCGTCGAGGTCCAGGTCCGTGCACAGGCCGTAGGCGTGCTCGGGGCCCATCGCCGCGACGCAGTCGGCGTACCCGACGATGATGCGCCAGGAGTCCCCGGGTGTCCCGGTCGCGTCCGAGCAGTCGCCGCACCAGCAGCGTGCGTCAGAATCGCGCCTGCACGGCCTCGCCGTGCGCGGGCAGCCCCTCGGCGTCGGCGAGCGCGACGATCCGACCCGCCACCCCCTGCAG
>DAMBCY010000078.1:0-13239 GCA_032056255.1 Cellulomonas sp.
GGCGCGCGCCCTGTCGCACGACGCCCGCGTGATCGTGATGGACGAGCCGTCCGCGGTGCTGGACGCCGAGGAGGTGCAGAACCTGTTCCGCGTGGTCCGGGAGCTCACGGCCGCGGGCGTCGCCATCGTGTACATCTCGCACCGCATGGAGGAGATCCGCGCGATCGGCGACCGGATCACGGTGCTCAAGGACGGGCGCACGGTCGCCCGCGACCTGCCCGCCCGGGAGACCCCGACCCGCGAGCTGATCCGGCTGATGACGGGCCGCTCCGTCGAGTACGCGTTCCCCGAGGCCGTCGGCGTCCCGGACGACGCCCCCGTCGTCCTCGACGTCGACGGGCTGGCGCTGCGCGGCGCCTTCGCGGACGTCTCGTTCCGGGTCCGGGCGGGGGAGATCGTCGGACTGGCCGGGCTGGTGGGCTCCGGGCGGTCCGAGATCCTCGAGACCGTCTACGGCGCCCGGCGCGCCACCGCCGGCACGGTGACGGTCGGCGACCGGCGGCTGCGGGCGGGTGACGTGCCCGGCGCGGTCGCCGCCGGCATCGGCCTGGCGCCCGAGGAGCGCAAGGCCCAGGGCCTGCTGCTCGACGAGCCCGTCTACCGGAACATCACGCTGTCGACGTTCGGGCGGTTCGCGAACGCCGGGGTGCTGGACGAGCGCGCCGAGCACGCCGCCGCCCGGGAGCAGGCCGACGCCCTCGACCTGCGGCCCGCCGGAGTCGACCGTGCGATGCGCACCCTGTCCGGCGGCAACCAGCAGAAGGCCATGCTCGCCCGCTGGCTGGTGCACGGCTGCCGGGTGCTGCTGCTCGACGAGCCGACCCGCGGCGTGGACGTCGGCGCGCGCGCCGAGATCTACGGCCTCGTGCGCCGGCTCGCGGCCTCGGGCGCGGCCGTCGTGGTGGTGTCCAGCGAGATCCCCGAGGTCCTGGGCCTGTCCGACCGGGTGCTGGTGGTCTCGGAGGGCCGGGTCGTGCACGCCGGACCCGCCGCATCGATCGACGAGCACCGCGTGCTCGACCTCGTCATGGAAGGAAGTGCCGCGTGAGCGAGCTCTCAGCCCCGACCCCGCCGGCCGCCGACGAGTCGGCTCGCGTGGAGCGCGTCGCACGCGAGTCCGGCCGCACCCGGCGCGGGCCCGCGGGCGGCGCCGCCGCCCGGACCCTCGGGCTCGTCATCGCGCTGGCGCTCATCTGCCTGGTCGGCTACCTCACCGCCGGCAGCCGGTTCGCCAGCCTCGACAACATGCTGGTCATCCTGTCCGCCGCGTCCATCATCGGCGTGATCAGCATCGGGATGACCTTCGTCATCACCGCGGGCGGCATCGACCTGTCCGTCGGCTCCGTGCTCGGACTGGCGTCGGTCTGGGCGACCACGGTCGCGACCCAGACGATGGCGGACCGGTCCGGCTGGGTCGTCATGGTCGGCTGCGCGCTGGCGGTCGGCGCCGTCGCCGGGCTGATCAACGGCGTCCTGGTCGCCTACGGCCGGGTGGTGGCGTTCATCGCGACGCTGGCCATGCTCGTCGCGGCCCGCGGGCTGGCCGAGCTGATCGCCCAGCGCCGCACCCAGCTCGTCACCGTCCGGTCGTTCGAGGACACGTTCAAGGGCAACCTGCTCGGCGTGCCGAAGATCGTCTGGATCTTCGCGCTGGTCGCCGTGGCCGGGTGGTTCCTGCTCAACCGCACCACGTTCGGCCGCCGCACGGTCGCCGTCGGCGGCAACCCGGAGGCCGCGCGGCTGGCCGGCATCCGGGTCAGGCGGCACACGACGTACCTCTACGCGCTGTCCGGCCTGGCCGCCGGCATCGCCGCCGTCATGATGCTCGCCCGCACCGGGGCGGGGTCGTCGACCAACGGCACGCTCTACGAGCTGGACGCCATCGCCGCGGTGGTCGTCGGGGGGACCCTGCTCGCCGGCGGCCGCGGCACCATCGTCGGCACCGTGCTCGGCGTCCTGATCTTCCAGACGCTGACCAACATCTTCATCCAGAACAACCTGGACTCCTCGGTCCAGGCCGTCGCCAAGGGCGCGATCATCATCGCCGCCGTCCTGCTGCAGCAGCGCTTCACCACGCGCACGCCCCGGTCCACCTGACCGCCCCCGGCGGCGCCGTGCCGCCGGGCCGCACCGCACGTCCACCCGTCCCGCCCGCTGGACATCGTCGAAGGAGATCCCATGTCCGCTCGCCCGACCACGCGCCGCCGCACCCTCGCGTCCGTCGCCGTGCTGTCCGTCGCCCTCCTGGCCGCCTGCACCTCCAACGCCCCCGCCGAGGAGGAGACCGGCGGCACCGACGCCGCCCCGCAGGCGGTGTCCGACAACGACGAGCCCGGCGACACCGTCGTCATCGGCTTCTCCGCCCCCGCCGCCGACCACGGCTGGATGGGGGCGATCACCTCCGCCGCCCAGAAGGAGGCGGACGAGTACGAGGACGTCGAGCTCCGCGTCGCCGAGGGCACCAACGACGTCAACCTGCAGATCAGCCAGATCGAGGGCTTCATCAACGACGGCGTCGACGCCATCGTCCTGCTGCCGTTCGACGGCGCCGCGCTCACCGACGTCGCGACCCAGGCGATGGACGCGGGCATCCCGGTGATCAACGTCGACCGCGAGTTCTCCAGCCCGTTCGCGTCCCGCGCCACGGTGCTCGGGGACAACTACGGCATGGGCGTCTCGGCCGGCACGTACATCTGCGAGCAGCTCGGCGACGACCCGGACGCCGTGGTCGCGGAGATCGCCGGCATCGACTCGCTGCCCCTGACCCAGGACCGCAGCCAGGGCTTCGCCGACGCGCTCGACGGCTGCGGGCTCGAGGTGAGCAACCGGGTCGCCGCGGACTTCACCGTCCAGGGCGGCGAGCAGGCCGCCGCGAACCTGCTCCAGGCCGCGCCGCAGATCGACGCGATCTGGAACCACGACGACGACCAGGGCGTCGGCATCCTCGCCGCCATCGAGAACGCCGGCCGGGACGAGTTCTTCATGGTCGGCGGCGCCGGCTCCGCGAACGTCATGCGGGAGATCCAGTCCGGCGACTCCGTCCTCCGGGCGACGGTGATCTACCCGTCCACCCAGGCCGCCGACGGCATCCGGCTCGCCCGGCTCGTGGCGCACGAGAAGTCCCTGAGCGACCTCGCGTCCTCCGGCGTCCCGCGCACCGTCCAGCTGTACGCGCCGGTCGTCACGGCCGACAACGTCGACCAGTACATCGACTCGGCCTTCGAGTCCTGACCCGGGTGGCGGCGGTGCCGGCCGGTCGCCTCGCGACGGCCGGCCGGCCCCGCCGTGCCCAGTGAGGAGGTCTCGCGATGCACGAGACGACAGCCGCGCCGCTGCGCGTCGGCATGGTGGGCTACGCGTTCATGGGCGCCGCGCACTCCCAGGCGTGGCGCACCGCGCCCCGGTTCTTCGACCTGCCCCTGACGCCCGAGCTGCGGGTGCTCGGCGGGCGGGACCAGGCGGCCGTCGAGGTCGCCGCCGAACGGCTGGGCTGGGCGGACACCGCCGGGTCCTGGCAGGAGCTCGTCGCCCGGGACGACGTCGACCTCGTCGACATCTGCACCCCCGGCCACACCCACGCCGAGATCGCCGTCGCGGCGCTCGAGGCCGGCAAGCACGTGCTGTGCGAGAAGCCGCTCGCGAACTCGGTCGCCGAGGCCGAGGCGATGACCGCCGCCGCGACCGCGGCCGCCGCCCGCGGGGTCCGGTCGATGGTCGGCTACACCTACCGGCGCGTCCCGGCCGTGCAGCTCGCGCGGACCCTCGTCGCCGAGGGCAGGATCGGGACCGTGCGGCACGTCCGGGTGCAGTACCTGCAGGACTGGCTGGCGGACGCCTCGGCGCCGCTCTCGTGGCGGCTCGACAAGCAGGCCGCCGGGTCCGGCGCGCTCGGCGACATCGGCTCGCACGCCGTCGACCTGGCGCAGTTCATCACGGGCGAGCAGGTGACCGGCGTGTCCGCGGTGCTGGCGACCTTCGTGCACGAGCGGCCGGTCGCCGTCGAGCTCGCCGGCCTGCACGGTCGCGGCGGCACCGGGCGGGGGCCGGTGACCGTCGACGACGCCTCCGTCTTCCTGGCCCGGATGTCCGGCGGCGGGATCGGCGTGTTCGAGGCGACCCGGTACGCCTCCGGGCGCAAGAACGCCATCCGCCTGGAGATCAACGGCGAGCGCGGCTCGGTCGCGTTCGACTTCGAGGACATGAACGTCCTGCACTACTACGACGCCACCGAGGACGCCGCGATCGGCGGCTTCCGGCGGATCGTCGTCACCGAGCCGCAGCACGCCTACGTCGCGCGGTGGTGGCCTGCCGGGCACGGCCTCGGGTACGAGCACGCCTTCACCCACCAGGTCGTCGACCTCGTCGGGGACGTCGCCGCCGGGCGCGACCCGTCGCCCTCGTTCGCGGACGGGCTCGCCGTGCAGCGGGTGCTCGCCGCCGTCGAGGCCAGTGCGGCCGACGACAGCCGCTGGGTCCCCGTCTGAGGTCGGACCCCCGCCCGACCCGAACCACTCACCGAGGAGCGCGACATGGCACGACCCGTCACCCTGTTCACCGGCCAGTGGGCCGACCTGCCGTTCGAGGAGGTCGCCCGGCTCGCCGCCTCCTGGGGCTACGACGGCCTGGAGATCGCCTGCTGGGGCGACCACCTCGACCCGTGGCGCTGGGACGACGACGCCTACGTGCAGGACCGGCTCGACGTCCTGGAGCGGTACGGCCTGAAGGTCTGGGCGATCTCGAACCACCTCAAGGGCCAGGCCGTCTGCGACGACCCCATCGACCAGCGGCACCGCGACATCCTGCCCGACGTCGTCTGGGGCGACGGCGATCCCGAGGGCGTCCGGCAGCGTGCCGCGACCGAGATGCAGCACACCGCCCGCCTCGCCGCGAGGCTCGGCGTGCGGACCGTCGTGGGCTTCACCGGCTCGGCCATCTGGAAGTACGTCGCGATGTTCCCGCCGGTCACCCAGGCCGCGATCGACGCCGGCTACCAGGACTTCGCGGACCGGTGGAACCCGATCCTCGACGTGTTCGACGAGGTCGGCGTCCGGTTCGCCCACGAGGTGCACCCGTCCGAGATCGCCTACGACTACTGGACCACCGTCCGCACCCTCGAGGCCATCGGCCACCGCGAGGCGTTCGGCCTCAACTGGGACCCCAGCCACATGGTGTGGCAGGACCGCGACCCGGTCGGCTTCCTGTGGGACTTCCGGGACCGGATCTACCACGTGGACTGCAAGGACACCCGCAAGCGGATGACCAACGGCCGCAACGGCCGGCTCGGCTCCCACCTGGCCTGGGCCGACCCGCGGCGCGGCTGGGACTTCATCTCCACCGGGCACGGGGACGTGCCGTGGGAGGACGCGTTCCGGGTGCTCGGCTCCATCGGGTACGACGGGCCGATCTCCGTCGAGTGGGAGGACGCGGGGATGGACCGGCTGCTCGGTGCCCCGGAGGCGCTGGAGTTCGTCCGGCGGATCGCGTTCGAGCCGCCGGACGCGGCGTTCGACGCGGCGTTCTCGCAGCGCGGGTGAAGCGCCGGGCGGCGGCGGACCGCCCGGCCTAGGCTCGCGGGGTGCCCCGTCGCCACGTCCGCCTCCGGTCCGCCGCTCCGGCCGCCTCCGCCGCTCCCACCGCCTCCGCGACGCCCGACGCCTCCGCCACGCCCGCCGCCTCCGCCACGCCCGACGTCGACGCGGCCGTCCGGCAGGGCCTCGCCCGGCTGCGCGCGGAGCTCGACGTCCCCGCGGAGTTCGGCCCGGACGTGCTCGCCGAGGCCGACGCCGTGTCCGGCCGACCCGCGGGCGAGCGGGTCGACGCGACCGACGTCCCGTTCGTGACCATCGACCCCGCCGGGTCGCGCGACCTCGACCAGGCCGTGCACCTCGCACGCCGGGACACGGGTTACCGGCTGCGCTACGCCATCGCCGACGTCGCCGCGTGGGTCCGCCCGGGCGGGGCGATCGACGCCGAGGCGCGCCGTCGCGTCGTCACGCTGTACGCCCCCGACGGCCGGACGCCGCTGCACCCGCCCACCCTGTCCGAGGGCGCCGCCAGCCTCCTGCCCGGGCAGGACGCGCCCGCGCTGCTCTGGGAGATCGACCTCGACGCCGACGCGGTGCCGGTCGACGTCCGGGTGCGGCGCGCGCTCGTGCGCAGCCGGGCGCAGCTCACCTACGGCGGGGTGCAGGACCTGCTCGACGCGGACGGCGCGCCCCGGGCCGGGGAGGACGACCCGGGCGGCGCCACCCTCACGCTGCTGCGCGAGGTCGGCCGGCTGCGTCAGGCGGCCGAGGTCGCGCGCGGCGGGCTCACCCTGCCCACGCCCGACCAGGTCGTCGAGGTCGACGCGCACGGCACCTGGACGCTCAGCAGCCGGGCGACCCTGCCCGTCGAGGAGTGGAACGCCCAGATCTCCCTGCTCACCGGCATGTGCGCGGCGCGGCTCATGCTCGACGGCCGCGTCGGCGTCCTGCGCACCCTGCCGCCCGCCGACCCGCGGGACGTCGAGCGGCTGCGCCGCACGGCGCACGCCCTCGGCGTGCCCTGGCCGGACGGCACCGACCACGCCACCGTCGTCCGGGGCCTCGACGCCGCCGTCCCCGCCCAGGCCGCGCTCCTGGCCGAGGCGACCAGCCTGCTGCGCGGCGCCGCGTACGTCGCGTTCGACGGCACGCTGCCCGAGCAGACCCGGCACGCGGCCATCGCCGCGCCCTACGCCCACGCGACCGCGCCCCTGCGCCGGCTCGTCGACCGGTTCGTGGGGGAGACGTGCCTCGCGCTGTCAGCCGGGGCCGAGGTGCCCGGGTGGGTGCGCGCCGCGCTGCCCGCGCTCCCCGAGCTCATGACCGCCGGCGACCGCCGGGCGTCCGCCTACGAGCGCGGCTGCGTCGACCTCGTGGAGGCGGCGCTGCTCGCCGGGCGGGAGGGCGAGGAGTTCGACGCCGTCGTGGTCGACGTCCGGGAGTCCGGCGACGGCGGCGTCGTCCAGCTGCGGGAGCCCCCCGTGCGCGGGCGGGTCGACGGCGACGCGCTGCCGCTCGGCACCGACGTGCGGGTGCGGCTCACCACCGCGTCCGTGGCCGACCGCAGCGTGCGGTTCGCGCTGGACGGGCAGGTCGCGCAGCCGGGGTGACCGGCACCCTCGGCCGCTCCCGACGGCGACCGGTCGTCAGGACCCGGCGTTCTCCTCCGCCGGGGAGCCGTGGGACGGCGCGGCGGCCCGATCCGCGCGCTGCTGCTCCTCCCAGGCGGCGCGTGCCCGGCGCTCGGCCGTCTCCTCGCGGTCCATCTGCCGCGCGTCGAGCATCCCCGTCCCGCACGCCCTTGCGGATCACCAGGTAGAGCAGGAACGCGATCACCGCCGCGCCGAGCACGTAGAGCAGCGGGACGGCGAGGACCAGCAGCGAGACCGACATGGCCCCCAGGCCAGCGAGCCGCCGGGCACCGGGAGGGACGTCCGCGCGGCCCCGCCCGGATGCTCGCGTCCGGTGGCCCGGCCGTCCGTCCCGGCCGCGGCGTCCCGCACGGCGGTCCGGATAGGGTCGAGGGACGAGATACCCTGCCGCACCACGGACGGAGACCCCGCCTTGACCACCCGACCCGAGAACGCCCCGACGCTCCCCGCCGCCGTGCTGTGGGACATGGACGGCACGCTCGTCAACACCGAGCCGCTGTGGATGGCGACGGAGACGGCCCTGGTCGGGTCGTGGGGCGGCACCTGGACCCACGAGGACGGCCTCACGCTGGTCGGCAACCCCATGAAGCGCTCGGGCGAGATCCTGCAGGGCCGGGGCGTCGGGCTGTCGGTCGACGAGATCGTCGACCACCTGAACAAGCACGTCGCCGCCGCGGTGGCCGAGCACACCCCCTGGCAGCCCGGCGCGCGGGAGCTGCTCCTCGCGCTGGCCGCGGCCAGCGTCCCGCAGGCGCTGGTGACGTCGTCGTACGCGGAGCTCGCGGAGCCGTTCGCGCGGGTCGCGGGCGTGTTCGCGGTGGTCGTCTCCGGCGACGAGGTGGACCGGCCCAAGCCGGACCCGCAGCCCTACCTGCTGGCCGCCGAGCGGCTGGGCGTGGACATCGCCGACTGCGTCGTCGTGGAGGACTCGCCGGTCGGGATCGCCTCGGGCGTCGCCTCCGGTGCCCGGGTGCTGGGCGTCGAGGTGTTCCGGGAGCTGCCGGACCTGCCCGGTCTGAGCACGACGGGGTCGCTCTCGGACGTCAGCGTCGAGGACCTCGGCCGGATCGGCGCGGGAGCGGTGCTCGACCTGCTGCGCTGACGGTGCTGGACCTGCGGCGCCGATCAGGACGCGTGCGCCACCGGGGTCACGCCGATCGCCCGCTCGACAGCGCCCTCGGGGATCTCCGGCGGCGTCCCGCCGAACGCGGGGCAGACCTCCTGGTGCGCGCACCAGCTGCACAGCCGGGACGTCCGCGGCCGCCACTCCCCGGTGCGCGCGGCCTCCTCGATCTGCGACCAGAGCGCGCGCAGCCGCAGCTCGAGCGTGCGCATCTCCGCCTCGGACGGGGCGTGCCGCAGGATCTGGCCGTCGCCGAGGTACACGAGCTGGAGCATCTTCGGCAGCACCCCGCGGTCGCGCCAGAGCACGTACGCGTAGAACCGCATCTGGAACAGGGCGGAGCCCTCGAACCCGGGGTTCGGTGACTTCCCGGTCTTGTAGTCGACGACCCGCAGCGCACCGTCGGGCGCGACGTCGAGGCGGTCGACGATGCCGCGCAGCTGCGGACCGTCCTCCATCAGGGTGCGGACGGAGAGCTCGCGCTCGCCGGGCTGCAGCCGGTTCGGGTCCTCGAGGGTGAAGTACGTGTCGAGCAGCAGCCGTGCCGTGCCGAGCCACGCCTCGCGCGCGTCGTCGTCCGCGAAGAGGTCGACGACCTCGGGGGAGCGCTCGAGCAGCCGGTCCCAGGCCTCGGGGACGAGCGCGTGGGCGGCCGCGGGCGTGCGCTCGCCCAGCGGCAGGTCGTACAGCCGCTCCAGCACGGTGTGGACGAGCGTCCCGCGTGCGGCCGCCGAGCTCGGCGGCTCGGGGCGCTTGTCGATCACCCGGAGCCGGAACAGCAGCGGGCACTGCTGGAAGTCGTTGGCGCGTGACGGCGACAGCCCGGGGACCCGGGGCTCGGCGGCGGCCTCGACGTCACCGGCGTCGGCGACGTCGGCGGGGGCGAGGAGCTGCGGGTCGGTGGTCGTCACAGGGTCGAGCGTAGGGGGCGCCACCGACACGGCCGTCCCCGCCACTCCGCGACCGTCGCCGGGCCCGCCGCCGCCGGCCCACCCCGTAGCCTGACCCGCGTGGACGGACGGACGCGGGGCTGGGTCGTGGGTCGGGTGGCGGGCGCGCCCGTGGTGCTGACGGGCAGCAGCCTGCTCATGGTCCTGCTGATCGCGATGCTGTTCGTCCCGTCGGTGCGGCTGCGGGACCCGGGGCTGGGCGCGGGGTCGACGTACGTCGTCGCCCTGGTGTTCGCGGTGCTGCTGCTCCTGTCGATCCTGGTGCACGAGATCGCGCACGGCCTCACGGCGCGGTGGCGCGGTCTGCGGGTGCACGAGTTCGCGCTGACCCTGATCGGCGGGCACACGGCGTTCGGCGGCCGCGTGACGCCGCTGACGAGCGCGCTGGTCGCGGTGGTCGGGCCCGTCGCGAACCTCGTGCTCGCGGGGGCCCTGCTGCTCGGCGCCCGCCTCGTGGACCCGGTGAGCCTGGCGGCGCTGGTGCTGTACGCGGCGGCGTACGCGAACGCCTTCGTGGGCCTGTTCAACCTGGTGCCGGGGCTGCCGCTGGACGGCGGCCAGGTGCTGGAGGCCCTGGTCTGGGGCGTGACGAAGGACCGGCGGCGTGGTGCGGTCGCGGCCGGCTGGGTGGGCCGGGTGGTGGCGGTCGGCGTGGTCGCCTGGATGCTGGTGCTGCCGCTGCTGCGGGGCGCGACGCCGGACCTCCTCGCGGTGGCGTGGTCGGCGATCGTCGGGGCGTTCCTGTGGTCGGGGGCGAGCCAGGCGATCAGGGGCGCCCGAGCGTCCCGGGTGGCGGACGCGGTGTCGGTCGCGACGGTCGGGGTGCGTGCGGTGGGGGTGCCGGCGTCCGCCGTGCTCGCGGAGGCGGACGCCGCGCGCGGGCGTTCCGGTGCGGACGCGGTGGTGCTGCTGTCGCCGGACGGGCGGCCGGCGGCGTACGTCGACCCGCAGGCCGCGAACGCCGTGCCGGCGGCGGACCGCGCGCGTGTGCCGCTGACCGCCGTGGCGGTGACGCTGCCCGCCGGGGCGGCGGTCGACGCCACGCTGACCGGCCCGGCGCTGGTGCAGGCGGTGGCGGCGACGTCCCGGTTCTCGCCCGTCATGGTGGCGGTGCACGGCGGCCGGGTGGTGGCGCTGGTGCGCAGCGCGGACGTGGCGGCGGCGCTGCGCTCCTAGACTCGTCCCCCGTGACCGACGACACGACACCGGCCCCGCCCGGCACGACCGCCCCCGCGACGCCCGGCACGACGGGCGCCCAGCCGACGGGCGCGGACCAGCGCCGCGGCCTGCTGCGCGTGGGGGAGCGCGTGCAGCTGACGGACCCGCGCGGGCGGCTGCACACCATCACGCTGGCCGTGGGCGCGACGTTCCACACCCACAAGGGCTACTTCCGGCACGAGGAGCTGATCGGCGCTCCCGAGGGCACGGTCGTGACCAGCAACGGCGGCGTCGAGTACCTGGCCCTGCGGCCGCTCCTGTCGGACTACACGCTCTCGATGCCGCGCGGCGCCGCCGTGGTCTACCCGAAGGACGCGGGCCAGATCGTCGCGATGGCGGACATCTACCCGGGGGCGCGCGTGGTCGAGGCCGGCGTCGGCTCCGGTGCGCTGACGATGTCCCTGCTGCGTGCCGTGGGGGACGGCGGCACGCTGCACTCCATCGAGCGGCGCGACGACTTCGCGGCGATCGCCCGGGGCAACGTCGAGACGTTCTTCGGCGGTCCGCACCCGGCGTGGCGGCTGTCGATCGGCGACCTCGCGGACGTGCTCCCGACCGTCGCCGGGCCGGGCGAGGTGGACCGGGTGGTGCTCGACATGCTCGCCCCGTGGGAGAACCTCGACGCGGTCGCGACCGCGCTGGCCCCCGGCGGGGTGCTCGTCGCGTACGTCGCGACCGCGACGCAGCTGTCCCGGCTCGCGGAGGACCTCCGCGCGGACGGCCGGTACACCGAGCCGCAGGCGTGGGAGTCGATGGTGCGCGGCTGGCACCTCGAGGGACTGGCCGTCCGGCCGCAGCACCGGATGATCGGGCACACCGGCTTCCTGCTGACCACCCGCCGGCTCGCGGACGGCGTCGAGCCCCCGCTGCGCAAGCGGCGCCCGGCGAAGGGCTCGCAGCCGGGGGAGGCCGCCCTGGTCGACGAGACCGGGGACGTCGTGCGCAGCCGGTCGTTCCAGGAGGTGCCGGACGCGGAGTGGACGCCGGAGGCGCTGGGCGAGCGCGCGGTGTCGGACAAGAAGGTCCGCCGGGTCCGTCGCGACGTGGGGCAGGCGCCCGAGCAGGCCTGAGCCCCCGGGCGGGCATCCGCGCCGTCCCCGGCGAGGCGGCCGCGCTGCGATTGACACCAGTGGTTAGGGTCTCCCACACGACAGCCGCACAGAGCCGTGAGGTCGACCCGGATCGGAGGCAGCGCGATGACGGAACCGACAGCACGCGACCTGCAGCGCGAGCTCGCCCTGCTGGCCGCGAAGAACGAGCGCATGTCCGACGCGCTCGTGGCGGCCCGTGACCAGATCATCGACCTCAAGCGGCAGATCGACGACCTCGCGAAGCCTCCGGGCACGTTCGCGACGTTCCTCACGGCGCGGGAGGACGGCACGGTGGACGTGGTGTCGTCGGGCCGCAAGATGCACGTGGGCGCCAGCCCGGCCGTCGACGTGCACCGGCTGCGTCCCGGCCAGGAGGTCATGCTCAACGAGGCGCTCACGGTGGTCGAGGCCGGCGGGTACGAGCAGGTCGGCGAGATCGTCACGGTCAAGGAGCTGATCGGCGCGGACCGCGCGCTGGTGGTCGGCCGCGGTGACGAGGAGCGGGTGGTGCGCCTGGCCGGCCAGGTGCGCGACGGGTCGGTGCGGGTCGGCGACGCCCTGACGGTCGAGGCGCGCAGCGGGTTCGTGTTCGAGCGGGTGCCGCGCGCCGAGGTCGAGGACCTCGTGCTCGAGGAGGTCCCGGACATCGACTACGCCGACATCGGCGGCCTGGGTCCGCAGATCGAGCAGATCCGCGACGCCGTCGAGCTGCCGTTCCTGCACCCGGAGCTGTTCCGCGAGCACGGCCTCAAGCCGCCGAAGGGCGTGCTGCTCTACGGGCCGCCCGGGTGCGGCAAGACGCTGATCGCGAAGGCCGTCGCGCACTCCCTGGCGGCGACCGCGGCGGTGGCGCGCGGCGAGCAGGTCACGGACGCGAAGTCGTACTTCCTCAACGTCAAGGGCCCCGAGCTGCTCAACAAGTACGTGGGGGAGACGGAGCGGCACATCCGGCTGATCTTCTCCCGCGCGCGGGAGAAGGCCTCGCAGGGCCACCCGGTCGTGGTGTTCTTCGACGAGATGGAGTCGTTGTTCCGCACCCGCGGCACCGGCGTGTCCAGCGACGTCGAGACGACGATCGTCCCGCAGCTGCTCGCCGAGATCGACGGCGTGGAGCGCCTGGAGAACGTCATCGTCATCGGTGCCTCGAACCGCGAGGACATGATCGACCCCGCGATCCTGCGCCCGGGCCGGCTGGACGTGAAGATCAAGATCGAGCGCCCGGACGCCGAGGGAGCCCGCGAGATCTTCGCGAAGTACCTGACCCCCGACCTGCCGATCCACGCGGACGACCTCGCGGAGCACCAGGGGTCGGCCAGCGCCGCGGTGGACGCGATGATCGCCCGGTCCGTCGAGCGGATGTACTCCGAGGACGACGAGAACCGGTTCCTCGAGGTCACCTACGCGAGCGGCGACAAGGAGATCCTGTACTTCAAGGACTTCAACTCGGGCGCGATGATCCAGAACGTCGTCGACCGCGCGAAGAAGTCGGCGATCAAGGACCTCCTCGCCACCGGCCAGCGCGGTCTGCGGGTCGAGCACCTCCTGGTCGCGTGCGTGGACGAGTTCAAGGAGAACGAGGACCTGCCGAACACCACCAACCCCGACGACTGGGCGCGCATCTCCGGCAAGAAGGGGGAGCGCATCGTGTTCATCCGCACGATCGTCCAGGACAAGAAGGGC
>DAMBCY010000079.1:0-9536 GCA_032056255.1 Cellulomonas sp.
CAGGTGCGGGTGCGGGCGGGCGTGGGTGGGTGCGGGCGCGGGCTGGTGCAGGTGCGGGTGGGCGGGTGCGGGCGGGCGCCCGGGCGTCAGGGGCGGCCGAGGGCGCGGTAGGTCCAGCCCGCCGCGCGCCAGCGCGCCGGGTCGAGGACGTTGCGCCCGTCCAGGATGCGGGGGCCGGCGACCAGGCCCGCGATCGACTCCGGGGCCAGGGCGCGGTACTCGGACCACTCGGTCGCCACCAGCACGGCGTCGGCGCCCGTGACCGCCTCCTCGACGGTCGCCGCGAACTCCAGGCCCGGCCAGGCGCGCCGCGCGTTCTCGAGCGCCTGCGGGTCGGTGACCACGACGTGCGCGCCCTGCAGCTGCATCTGCGTCGCCACGGCCAGCGCGGGCGAGTCCCGGATGTCGTCGGAGTCGGGCTTGAACGCGGCGCCAAGCACCGCGATGCGCCGGCCCACGATCGAGCCGTCGCAGATCTCCCGGGCCAGGTCGACCATCCGCTCGCGGCGGCGCGTGTTGATCGCGTCGACCTCGCGCAGGAAGGACAGCGCCTGGTCCACGCCGAGCTCGCCGGCCCGGGCCATGAACGCGCGGATGTCCTTGGGCAGGCAGCCGCCGCCGAAGCCGAGGCCGGCGTTGAGGAACCGGCGGCCGATCCGCGCGTCGTAGCCGATCGCGTCCGCGAGCCGGGTGACATCGGCGCCGGTCGCCTCGCAGAGCTCGGCCATCGCGTTGATGAACGAGATCTTCGTGGCGAGGAACGAGTTCGCGGCCACCTTCACCAGCTGCGCGGTGGCGTAGTCGGTGACGACCAGCGGGGTGTCGTCGGCGAGCGGCGCCGCGTAGACCTCGTCGAGGACCCCCCGGGCCCGTGCGCCGTCCTCGGTGGGCTCGCCGTCGGCGTCGGTCGGCACGCCGTACACGAGCCGGTCGGGGTGCAGCGTGTCCTGCACGGCGAAGCCCTCGCGCAGGAACTCGGGGTTCCAGACCAGGGTCGCTCCGGTCTCCGCGAGCCGCTCCGCCAGCGCCTCGGCGGTGCCGACGGGCACGGTGGACTTGCCGACCACGAGGTCGCCGGGCCGCACGTGCGGCAGGAGCGCGGCGAACGCGTCCTCGACGTAGGTGAGGTCGGCGCGGAACTCCCCGTGCTTCTGCGGGGTGCCGACGCACAGGAAGTGCACCGTCGAGCCGGCGACGGTCGCCATGTCGGTGGAGAACGCGAGCCGGCCGGTGCCCTGCACCTCGGTCAGCAGCTCGGGCAGCCCGGGCTCGTAGAACGGTGCGGTCCCGGAGGCGAGCAACGCGACCTTGGCGGCGTCGACGTCGACGCCCACGACGGTGTGCCCCAGCTTGGCCATGGCAGCGGCGTGGACCGCTCCGAGGTAGCCGCAGCCGATGACCGAGACCTGCATGTCTGCTCCTTGTCGGGGTTGACCGGTTCGTCCGGTGTGACCGCGACGAACCTACCCCGCCGCAGCCACCACGACGGCACCGCCGCACGTCCGCACCCCCGAACGGCCGCGCCCGGCGTCCCGCCACGAGGGCGGGGCGCCGGGCGCGCGGACGAGCCTGGGCCGGAGGTCCTAGAGGCCGAGCCAGCCCTTGATCGGCTCGATGAGGAAGTAGGCGACGAACAGCACGGTCGCCACCCACATCAGCGGGTGCACCTGGCGGATCTTGCCCATCGCGAGCTTGATGACGACGAACGAGATGACGCCCGCGCCGATGCCGACCGTGATCGAGTACGAGAACGGCATGAGCACGATGGTGAGGAACGCGGGGACGGCGACCTCGAAGTTCTTCCAGTCGATGCCCGACACCTGCATGACCATGAGGAAGCCGACGACGACCAGCGCCGGGGTGGCGGCCTCGAACGGCACCATGTCGACCAGCGGCGACAGGAAGGTCGCGAGCAGGAACGCGAGGCCGGTCGTGACGGACGCCAGGCCGGTGCGCGCGCCGTCGCCGACGCCCGCGGCGGACTCGACGTACGAGGTGTTCGACGACACCGACCCGGCACCACCGGCGGCGGCGGCCAGGGAGTCGACGATGAGGATCTGCTTGGTGCGCGGCGGGTTGCCCTGCGCGTCGAGCAGGCCGGCCTCGCCGCCGACGGCGACCATCGTGCCCATCGTGTCGAAGAAGTCGGCGATCATCACCGAGAACACCAGCAGCACGACCGCGACGATGCCGATCTTCTCGATCGAGCCGAAGAGCGAGAACTGGCCCAGCAGCGAGAAGTCCGGCGTCGCGACGACGGAGTCCGGCACCGCGGGGACGTTCAGCTCCCAGCCGCCCGGGTTCTCGGGCGTCTGGCCGCCGATCTTGCCGACCGCCTCGACGACGATCGCGAGCACGGTGGCGGACACGATCGCGATGAGGATCGCGCCCTTGACCTTGCGGGCCATGAGGATGATCGCGAGGAACAGGCCGACCACGAACACGAGCAGCGGCCAGGAGCCGAGCGAGCCGGCGATGCCGAGCTCCACGGGGGTCGCCTGGCTGAACGGGATGCGGACGAAGCCCGAGTCGACGAGGCCGATGAACGCGATGAACAGGCCGATGCCGACGCTGATCGCGGTCTTGAGCTCCATCGGGACGGCGCGGAACACGGCCTCCCGGAACCCGGTGAGCACGAGCACCAGGATGATGAGGCCCTCGAGCACGACGATGCCCATCGCGTCGGCCCACGTCATGTCGGGCAGCGAGGCGATGGAGTAGGTGACGACCGCGTTCAGGCCGAGACCGGCCGCGAGCGCGAGCGGGAAGTTCGCGACGACGCCCATGAGGATGGACATGACGCCGGCGACCAGGGCGGTGGTGGCCGCGATCATCGCGATGTTCGGCTCGGACCCCCCGCCCAGGAACGACCCGGTGCCGTCCTGGACGGTGCCGATGATCAGCGGGTTCAGCACGATGATGTAGCTCATCGTGAAGAAGGTGACGAGGCCGCCGCGGATCTCCGTCCCGATCGACGAGCCGCGCTCGGAGATCCTGAAGAACCGGTCGACCGCGTTCCGGGGCTGGGCGGGCGCAGGCGCGGGTGCGCCCGTGGAGGTGGTGGGCATGGGGGGAGTGTGGCAGAACGTGTGCGTGTTCTGTGCAGGTGCCCACGAGATGTCACACGCCCGAAACATGACGAACCGGACCGGTTGTGGGACGGGTGTGCCGCTTCGTCCCGGAAGGTCCGGATCGGCTGCTCTCGCACCTGTGCCGTTCCTGTACCGTCGAGGCGGCTTCTCGCCCGCGCGCGGAGACGGCCGGACGCTCTCGGACGGCTGACGCCCGGGCCGGCCCTGCGACGGCGGGTGACCGCGGGTAACGTCGAGAGGCTGGCTGCGCTCCCCCACCGGTGCACGTCAGGGGCGAGGGTCCGGGCGTGGGGTCGCGCGAGACGAGGAGACGGCACTGCACATCGTCCTCGTCACCCACCACTACGTCCCCGAGGTCGGCGCGCCGCAGCGGCGGTGGAAGAACCTCGCGGCCCGGTTCGTCGCGGCCGGGCACCGCGTGACGGTGCTCGCACCGCCCCCGCACTACCCGTCGGGACGGGCGGAGGACCTCGCCCCGGACGAGCGGACCCACGCCACGGGGACGGGACCCGGCGGCGAGACGATCCACCGGGTCCGGTTCCGCGAGCACGGCTCGGACCTCCGGAGCCGCGTCCGGGACCAGATGCGGGCCGCCACGCACAGCGTGCTGGTCGGCCTGCGCCGGCTGCGGGGACCGGACCGCCCCGACGTCGTGATCGCCACCGCCCCCGGCATCCCGTCCCTCGGGGCCGGCTTCGCGCTCGCGCGGGTGCTCCGGGTCCCGCTCGTCGTCGAGATGCGCGACGCCTGGCCGGACCTCATCGCCCCGAGCGGCATGTGGGGTCACGCACGGCGCCGCGGCTGGAAGGGGTGGGCGACCCGGTTCGCCCACCGCGTGGTGACCGACCTGCAGCGGAACGCCGACGCGGTCGTCACCACCACGGCGTCGTTCGGGGACGTGCTGCGCGACCGCCGGATGCCGCGCGTCGAGGTGATCCGCAACGGCGCGCCCCTCGACGAGGCGCTGCGCGAGGCGCCCGGGGACGCGCCGGAGCTGCGGGTGCTCTACCTCGGGACGATCGGACGCAGCCACGGTCTGGCCACCGCCGTCCGCGCCGCGGCCGAGCTCCGGCGCCGCGGCGTGCCGATGACGCTCCGGTTCGTCGGCTCGGGCCACGAGGAGGCGCTGCTGCGGGCGGAGGCCCGCGCGTGCGACGCGCCGGTGGAGTTCGTCGGCCGGGTGCCGCGGGCGGAGGTCGGCGCGCACTACGACTGGGCCGACACCGTCCTGGTCTCGCTGCGCGCGTGGGACCCGTTCGAGTGGACCGTCCCCTCCAAGCTCTACGAGGCGCTGGTCGCCGGCCGGCACGTCTCGGCCTCGCTGTCCGGTGAGGCGGCGTTCGTCGTGCGCCAGGCCGGGGCCGGGGACGTCGTCCCGCCGGAGGACGCCGAGGCGCTCGCCGACCTGTGGCAGGACCGGTCCGCGGCCAGCGCTGGGTGGCGCGGCACGCGAACTTCGACAACCTCGCCGCGCACTACCTGGATCTGCTCGAGGAGGTGGTGGGATGAGCCGGCTCCGGGACGCCGCCCGCACCCTCGCGCTGGGGGTCACGACGGCCGGTGGCATGCTCCGCGAGGACCCGCTGCTGCTGGTGGTGCAGGCCTCGCGCCGGGCCCCGCACCGGGCGACCCGGGCGGTCGCGCGCGTGCTGCTGGCCGGACGACCGCGGGGACGGGTGCGGGAGGTCGCCGGGTACTGGCTCGCCGGGCACCGGGACCGCGCCGCCGCGGTCCTGCCGGCCGCGCGGCCCCGCGGCGCGCTGGGCGCCCGCCTGCTGCGGGAGCTCGCGGTCGAGCTCGAGGCCGTGCCCGCCGCGGCGCTGCCGCCCGGGTCCGCGCGCGCCCGGGCCCAGTGGCGCGCGGGGGACCTGACCGCGGCGCTCGCGACCGCCCGGGCCGCGGGCGCGGCCCGGCTCGCGGACCGGTACGCCGCCGAGCTGGCGACGCTCGACCCGGCGTTCACCGTGCCCACCAGGGCCGCGACCGGCGGGCCCGCGCGCCCGACCCGCCGCACGGGCGTCACCGGATCGCACGCGCTGCACCTGCTCACCAACTCCCTGCCCCACACCCAGAGCGGCTACTCCCTGCGCTCGCACGCCGCACTGCGTGCCCAGGCCGACGCAGGGATCGAGGTCCTGGCCGCCACGCGGATCGGCTACCCGGTGTCGGTCGGTCACGTGCCGGCCCGGAGCACCGACGTCGTCGACGGCGTCCGCTACGCGCGCGTCCTGCCCGCCCGGATGCCCGCCACGACCGTCGCGCGCGCCGCGCGCACCGTCGACCTGCTCGCCCCGCTCGCCCGAGCCGCAGGGACCACGGTCGTGCACACCACGACCCCGTACGGCAACGGGCAGGTGGCTCGGGCGCTCGCCGCGGAGCTGGGCGTCCCGTGGGTGTACGAGGTGCGCGGCCTGCTCGAGCAGACCTGGGTGTCCGGCCGCTCCGGACCCGCGGCCCGCGAGCGCGCGGCGGGCAGCGAGCGGTTCACGCTGCTGCGCGCCCAGGAGGCGGCCGTGGCGGCCTCGGCCGACCACGTCGTCACCCTGAGCGCCACGCTGCGGGACGACCTGGTCGTCCGCGGGGTGCCCGCCGACCGGGTGACGCTGGTCCCGAACGCGGTCGACGAGCGGCTGCTGCTGCTGCCGGACGACGGTCCCGGGGCGGCCCGGCGCGCGCTCGGGCTGCCGGAGGACGGTTTCTGGGTCGGTACTGTGAGCAGCCTTGTGGGATACGAGGGACTGGACACGCTGATCGACGCGGTGGCGCTGCTCCGGGCGCGTGGTGTCGACGCGCGGGCGTGCCTGGCCGGTGACGGGGTGGCGCGACCCGAGCTCGAGCGCCGCGCCGCGGAGGCCGGGATCGCCGGCGCCGTGCTGCTCCCCGGCCGGGTCCCCGCGGCCGACGCCCCCCGGTGGCACCGGGCGCTCGACGTCTTCGTGGTCCCCCGCCGGGACGTGGAGGTCTGCCGGCGGGTCACGCCGCTCAAGCCGGTGGAGGCGATGGCGCTCGGGCGGCCCGTCGTCGCCAGCGACCTGCCGGCGCTGGCCGAGGTGCTGGCCGGCGGCGCCGGGCGTCTGGTGCCCGCCGAGGACGCCGCGGCGCTGGCCGACGTGCTGGACGAGGTGCGCGAGGACGCCGCCGCGCGGGCCGCGCTGGTCGGTGCCGGGCGCGAGGTCGCGGCGGGGCGGACGTGGGCGCGGAACGGCGCGCGGTACCGCGCGCTGTACGAGCGGCTGGGGGCGGCCGCGTGAGCACGGACACCCCCGCCACGGCCGCGCAGCGCCGGCAGACCCGGACCGAGGTGGTCGACGGGGCGCAGCTGGGACCGGTGACGCAGCGCCCACCGCTCGGCGAGTACGTGGCGCGGCTGTGGGACCGGCGGCACTTCATCTGGGCGGACGCCCGCGCGAAGGTGGTGGCCGGGTCGCGCGGAAAGCTGCTCGGTACCTCGTGGCTGGTCCTGCGACCCGTGATGGACGCCAGCGTGTACCTCGTGATCTTCGGGTTGCTGCTGCGGTCCGATCGCGGGGTGGAGAACTTCCTCGGGTACCTCGTCATCGGGACATTCATGTTCCAGTTCACCGTCCGGTGCCTCAGCGCGGGGGCCCGTTCGCTGATCGCCGGCAAGGCCCTCATGAAGGCGTTCTCTTTCCCGCGCGCCGCCCTGCCCGTCGCGGTCGTCGTACGTGAGGCGCTGAGCTACCTCCCGGTGCTGGCCTCGATGCTCGTCGTCCTGTTCCTGCTGCCCGAGCCGCCGGTGCTGTCCTGGCGCTGGGCTCTGGTACCGCTGGTGATCGCGCTGCAGGTCGTCATGGGCTTAGGCCTCGCGCTGCTCGTCGCCCGCCCGACCGCCCGCGTGCCCGACCTGCAGCACCTGATCGGCCTCTTCAGCCGGTTCTGGCTGTACGGGTCCGCGGTCTTCTTCTCCTACGAGCGGTTCATCGAGCACCCGACCTTGCTCGAGGCCGTCCAGCTCAACCCGATGTTCCGGGTCCTGGAGATCACGCGGGACTGCCTGCTCTACGGCGTGACACCCGGCGCGGAGGCCTGGCTGATCCTGGTCGGCTGGACAGCCGCCCTCGCCGGGGTGGGGCTGCTCGTGTTCTGGCGCGGGGAGGAGCGGTATGGCGCGCTCTAGCCTGTTCGCCCCCGAGGTGCAGGTGGCCGTCGACGACGTGCACGTGCGCTACCGCACCGCGTCCGACGACACCGCGCTGCGCCGGGCGCTGCCCCGCTGGCAGCGCGCCGCGAACCGGGTGGTCGGCCGCGAGCCCAGCGTGCTCGTGCGCGCCCTCGCCGGCGTCTCCCTCATCGCGCGCGCCGGCGACGCGGTCGGCGTCGTCGGGCTCAACGGCTCCGGCAAGAGCACGCTGCTGCGGATCATCGCCGGGCTGGAGACCCCGCACCGCGGCCAGGTCCGCGCGCGCAGCACGCCCGTGCTGCTCGGGGTCAACGCCGCCCTGCTGCCGGAGCTGTCCGGCCGGCAGAACGTCCGACTCGGCTGCCTCGCGATGGGCATGACCCCCGAGGAGGCCGACGCCGTCTACCCGCAGGTCGTCGAGGTCGCCGGGATCGGCGAGTCCATCCACCGCCCGATGAAGACCTACTCGTCCGGCATGGCCGCCCGGCTCAAGTTCGCCATCGCCGCCGCCTCCGACCCGCAGATCCTGCTGATCGACGAGGCGCTGGCCACCGGCGACGCCGCCTTCCGCGAACGGAGCGAGGAGCGCATGACGCAGCTGCGCCGGCAGGCCGGGTGCGTGTTCCTGGTGAGTCACGCCGCGAAGACCATCGAGGAGACCTGCACCCGCGCGATCTGGCTGCACCGCGGGCACGTCGTCACGGACGGCCCCGCCTACGACGTCGCCCAGGCCTACCGGTGGTGGGCGTGGAACCTGGCGAAGGGCGAGACCGAGAAAGCCATGTCCTTGCTGGAGGACGCGTTCCGCCAGGGCACCGACACGCGCATCGTGCTCTCACCCGCGGATGCCGGAAGCGCCCCGCCCCGGCATGCTCGTGCCTGACTGGAGGAATCTCGATGCCCCTACGCCTGATGACCGTCTACGGCACTCGTCCGGAGGCCATCAAGTGCGCCCCGGTCGTCAAGGCGATCGAGGCTTCGCCCGATCTCGAGGGCATCACCGTCGTGACTGGTCAGCATCGCGAGATGCTGGACCAGGTCAACGACCTGTTCGACATCGTGCCTGACCACGACCTCGACATCATGAGCCACGGACAGTCGCTCAGCGGTGTCTTCGCGCGCGTGCTCGATGGGATGGACGCCGTGCTCGGCAGCGAGCGGCCCGACGCGGTCATCGTCCAGGGGGACACGACGACGTCCACCGCGGCGGCGCTCGCAGCCTTCTACCACGGCATGCCGGTGGTGCACCTCGAGGCAGGGCTGCGATCGGGCGATCTGTCCTCACCGTTCCCGGAAGAGGCGAACCGCAGGCTGACCACGCAGATCGCCACGCTGCACCTGGCACCGACGACCACCAGCCGAGATAATCTGCTTGCCGAAGGAGTCCCGGCGGACCGCATCGTCGTCACGGGCAACACGGTCATCGACGCACTCCTCGCGACGGCCGCCCGGCAGCTGCCGTTTGCCGACCCGGCGTTGGAGGCCGCCGTTTCGAGCGGGCGGCCCCTCCTGCTCGTGACCACCCACCGCCGGGAGAACTGGGGGGATGCGATGGCCGGCGTCGGGCGCGCGGTCGCCAGGCTGGCTCGGAAGCACCGCGACCTGCTCACGATCCTGCCGGCGCACCGCAACCCCGTGGTCCGCGAGGCAGTACTGCCCGCTGTCAAGGACCTGCCCAACGTCATCGTCACGGAGCCCCTGCCCTATGGGGAGTTCGCCCGGCTCATGGAGGCGTCGCGCGTCATCCTGTCGGATTCAGGGGGTGTCCAGGAGGAGGCACCGAGTCTGGGTACACCGGTGCTGGTCATGCGCGACACCACCGAACGTCCGGAGGCCGTCGAGGCCGGGACCGTGCGCCTCGTCGGGACCGACGAGGACGCGATCGTCGCAGGTGTGACCGGTCTGTTGCAGGACGC
The DNA here is from genome assembly GCA_032056255.1 of Cellulomonas sp. Taxonomy (GTDB): domain Bacteria; phylum Actinomycetota; class Actinomycetes; order Actinomycetales; family Cellulomonadaceae; genus Cellulomonas. The sequence continues at coordinate 9,150 of DAMBCY010000079.1, forward strand.
CCGAGCGCACGCGGCGATGGCGACAGCGGCCAACCCCTACGGTGACGGAACGGCGGCAGAGCAGAGCCTCCTCGCGATACGCAGCTTCTTCGCCCGGACCCCACGATGATCTCGCGCTCTCCGGCCCTCGGTCTCGGCCCCGTGACGGTCTACGGCAGCTGTGTCAGTCGTGACACGCTCGAGGTCGGCTATGGCGGCCGGGCAATCGTCCACGGCTACACCGCGCGGCAGTCGCTCATCAGCGCTCTGGCGCCGGCCGGCTCGTCGACTCTCGATGAGACGCCGTCGCTCTCCCCGTTCCAGAGGCGAATGGTCGAGGACGACATCGCGAGCGCCTGGCCGACCCGCCTCGCGCAGGCCGTACGCCGGGGTGCAACCACGCTCGTC
>DAMBCY010000079.1:9546-13236 GCA_032056255.1 Cellulomonas sp.
GTCGACGAACGCCTCGGCATCTGGCTCCTGCCCGACGGCCGGGTCGTCACGCGGTCAGTCGATTCCCTGGCAGCAGGCGTTGCGGATCATCTCCCGCCAGGGACCCGCCTCGTCCCGTTCGGCACGCCGGAGCACCTGGCCCGCTGGACCGGCGCCCTCGAGCGCCTGCGACCCGTGCTGAACGACGTCGCTCTGCGCGACATCGCCGTGCTCGACCTGCCTTGGGCCGAACTCGACGACGCGGGGATGCCGGCTCCCTCGAGCTTCGGCGTATCCGCTACGCGGGCAGACGCTCTGTCGCGCGGGTACATCGACGCCCTCCGGGGCGTTCCCTCCGTCAGAGTGGTCCGGCTCGAGCCAGACGAGGTCCGCGCGGCGAGCGACCACCAGTGGGGTAGGGCTCCGTTCCACTACACAGTCGACACCTATGTCCGTGCCGCTCGGCGCCTCGAGCGTCCGCGACACCAGAAGGGACTCTGATGCCACGCCTGACGCTGCCGTTCCGCACGCTGGTCCGCGTCGCGACCGGGGCCGCAGCCGTCGGGACCGGTGCGGCGGCACTGTCCGCGTCGCGCACTCCGCTGGCGACGCAGGTGGCTCTCGCCGCCCTGCTCGTCGCCGTGGTCGCGCTCGTCCTCGCGGTCCGCGTCCTGCGTGACCGCGCCGCGGTCATCGGCCAACGTCTCGACCGCGAACAGGCAGCGCGCACGGCCGACATCCAGCAGAGCCGTTCCACCGTCGAGGCCCTCACCGAGAGCCAGCAAGTCCTCCTGGACATGCTCGTCGACGTCACCTCCGCGCAGGCCGATCTCCAGCGACGCCTCACACCCGAGGCTCAGAGCTCCGACGGTCCCGTCGGCGTCCTGGCCCCGCAGCGCGCACTGCACCTCGCGCCGCTGCTGATCGAACGCGGGGACGCTCTCCGCGCGGACGAGGCTCTGCGGGCAGCGGGGGTCGCCGATCAGCTCCCGCTGCGGTTCGCTCGGCAGATCGGGCGTGCACTGCGTCACCGTGGGTACCTGTCACGCGCGATGCCCTACTTCGAGCTCGCGGGCCGGTTGGGGACCGACAACGACCGGACCAATCTCCTGCGGCGCCGCGACGAGGCCAGCATCCTGCGTGACGGGATGACGGGGCACCTGCCGACCACGACTGTCGACTCCGTCCCAGGGCGGGTGCTCCACGTCGTGGGCAAGACGATCCACGACACGCAATCCGGCTACACCCTCCGCACCCACTACACCGTCCGGGCGGCGCGTCGACTCGGTGTGGACGCCGCGGTCGTCGGGCAGATCGGATTGAGCAGCGCGCCTGATGGCGCGCAACGGATCGACGACGTCACGTACTTCCATCCGGCTGGCCCCACAGCGCAGGAGGTGGGACTGCGTGACTGGGTCCGACGCAACGCAGAGGCCGTGCTCGCCGTGACGGAGCAGTTCAAGCCAGCGGTCCTGCACGCGCACTCCGACTACTTGAACGCGATCAGCGCCGAAGCCGTCTCCGCCGCCACCGGTATTCCGGTGGTCTACGAGTCGCGCGGATTCTGGGAGGAGTCCTGGCTCTCCCGGGTCCGGGACGAATTCGGCTCCGACGTGGTCTCGGCAGACATCCGCGGCTTCGGGATGCCGGAGATGTACTCCTGGCGCCGTCAGCGAGAGGCCGCTGCCCGCGAGGGCGCCGACCACGTGGTGACACTGGCGCGCGTGATGGCAGAACGCATCATCGACGACGGCCTGGAGCCGACGGTCGTGTCCGTCGTCCCCAACGCCGTCGAGGCGAACACGTTCCCGGTCGAGCCGCGTGATGCAGCCCTGGCGGACCAGCTCGGCATCGAGACGGACGAGCTGGTGATCGGGTACATCTCATCCATCGTGGAGTACGAGGGGATCGATACTCTCGTCGACGCCTTCGCTGCGCTGCGCTCTCAGACCCAGGTCCCCGTCAGGCTGCTCATCGTCGGGGCCGGCCCCGTCCTGGACAGTCTTCGTGAGCGTGCCCTCGGGCTGGGGCTGGACGACGCGATCTTCACCGGGAAGGTCCCACATGCCGAGATCCTCCGCTACTACAGCCTGATCGATGTCTTCGTCGTCCCCCGACGGCCGACCGACGTGTGCCACCTGGTGACCCCGTTGAAGCCGTTCGAGGCGTTCGCCACGGGGAGGACCGTCGTGCTCTCCGATGTCCGAGCGCTGCGCGAGATCGCTGAGGACAGCGACGCAGCAGTGACGTTCGAAGCCGGGAACGCCGACGCGCTCGCCGTCACGCTGCTCCAGCTGAGCTCGAGTGCTGACATGCGAGCCACACTGGCTCAGCGAGGGGCGGCGTGGGTCCGCCGGGCTCGGACGTGGGACGCCAACGCCCTCGCGTACCGAGACGTGTACGCGGCCGTCCTGGCGCGGTCCGGAAAGGCCGAGGGGCCGACCAGCAGGCGGAGCGAACCCCTCGTGCGCGGGGCGAGGACATCCGAATGACGGGAGTGCCGTCGTCGACGCCCTGCCCTCTGGCGTCCTCTCCTTCGTCCGGACGGCCCTGACAGCACTCACCGTCGCGCGTCCGCGACGACCCGTCGTGGCCTGGTCGACCAGATCGAGCGTGCAGAAGCCGACCCGCTGCGGAAACGGTATCGGCACGATCCAACTGCCGGACGAAGCCACCGCAGCTGCGTCGCACACACGTCGGACCGGGTCCGGACCACGGCCGACCTACCGGGCGAACTCCCCTGGCAGCGCTGCTTACAGCAGCGTCGCGAGCGCGGCCAGAGCCGCGTCTCGATCCCGTTCGAGCACAGCGATGTGAACCTTCGCCATCGCCGCTGCCCGGCCCTGGAGAACGCCCGCCGAATACCGCAGGTGTGTCGTGAACGGAACTTGACCGGGCCACGGCTCTTGGATCCGCGACGCGAGGACCTCCAGGTTCGAGGCCAGCCCGTCTGTCTCGCGGAGCGCCTGGTCCAGTGATTCGAGATCGAGATCCAGAGGCGCCCGGTGCCCGGTCAGACCCGCATTGGCGAAGTCGAGCGTGTTGTACCGGAGGCCCTTCGCGCGGCGGATGTGTTCGAATGCCCCCCCTCCTCCTCGGTGCCGCGAGAGCGCCCAGAAACGCGTGCGAACAGGGTCACGCAGCAGCAACGGGACGTGGAAAGCAGATCCCTCGACCCCGAGAACGGTCTCGGCAGAGGAGATCTCGGCCAGCTGTCGAGCTGGTGGGTGTCGCTCCGGGTAGTAGATGGCGAAGCCGTGCCGGGCGGCCAGGGCGTCGAGAGCACGATCGACCGGTCCTGCACTCTCGGCAAGCTTCGACCGCGAGAGCAGCAGCTTCTTCCCCGGTTGGACCGGAGCCGGCTTGACCGCACCGACTGCTTCGGCCCAGCGGGGTTCGACGAAGTCGCCGATGCAGGCTCCCGGGAACGGGAAGATCATCCGGTCCCAGCGCTGCGGCCTGGTCAGGAATCGCATGGGGTTCTCGATCCCGATGAGATCGACGATCTGACGCTGATACGGATCCAGGCTCTTCTGATCCCAGACTACCGGGACATCCGGGTGCTGCAGCGCGTACCACACCCGGGCCAAGCCCTGTGTGAGGAAGTGCCCGAATGCCTGCCGCGGCGAACCGAGGTAGATACCCGTCTCCTCGTGGCGCTCGACCGGAGCGGGCGGCGACTCAGGAGACAGCGTCTGGTAGGGGCGGCCG
>DAMBCY010000080.1:0-13056 GCA_032056255.1 Cellulomonas sp.
CCTCGCGGGCTGCATGGCGCTGGGGATCACCGGCCCGATGCTGCGGTCCACCGGCCTGCCGTACGACGTGCGCAAGGCCGCCCCGTACTGCGGCTACGAGACGTACGACTTCGACGTCCCGGTCTCCGAGGGCTCGGACTGCTGGGACCGGATGGTGCTCCGCATCGAGGAGTGCTACCAGTCCATGCGGATCGTCGACCAGGTCGTGGACCGCCTCAAGGCGTCCGCGGGCACCCCGGTGATGGTCGAGGACAAGAAGATCGCCTGGCCCGCGCAGCTCGCGATCGGGTCGGACGGCATGGGCAACTCGCTCGACCACATCCGCGAGATCATGGGCACCTCGATGGAGGCCCTGATCCACCACTTCAAGCTCGTCACCGAGGGCTTCCGGGTGCCGGCCGGCCAGGTCTGGCAGACCGTCGAGCACCCGCGCGGCGAGCTCGGGGTGCACCTCGTCTCCGACGGGGGCACCAAGCCGTACCGGGCGCACTTCCGCGACCCGTCCTTCAACAACCTGCAGGCCGTCTCGGTGCTCTGCGAGGGCGGCCAGGTCGCGGACGTCGTCTGCTCCGTCGCCTCGATCGACCCGGTGCTCGGAGGGGTGGACCGCTGATGACCACGATCGATCACCCCCGGATCCCCGGTGGGGGCCGGGCCCGTGCGGCCTACGACGACGCGACGCGCGAGCGGCTCGCCGCCGACGCCGCGCAGGTCGTCGCCCGCTACCCGGACTCCCGGTCCGCGCTGCTGCCGCTGCTGCACCTGGTGCAGAGCGAGGACGGCTACGTCAGCCCCGCGGGCGTCGCGTTCTGCGCCGACACCCTGGGGCTGTCCACCGCGCAGGTCTCGGCGGTCGCGACGTTCTACACCCAGTACAAGCGCCGTCCGAACGGCGAGTACACGGTGGGCGTCTGCACCAACACGCTCTGCGCGATCATGGGCGGCGACGCCATCTGGGAGGACCTCACGGACCGCCTGGGCATCGGCAACGACGAGACGACCGCCGACGGCAAGATCACGCTCGAGCGCATCGAGTGCAACGCCGCCTGCGACTTCGCGCCGGTCATGATGATCAACTGGGAGTTCTTCGACAACCAGACGCCCGAGACCGCCGCCGAGGTGGTCGGGAAGCTCATCGCCGGCGAGCCGGTCGCCCCGACCCGCGGCCCGAAGCAGGTGCAGACCTTCAAGCAGGTCTCCCGCGTGCTCGCCGGGTTCCCCGACGGCCTGGCCGACGAGGGCGTGGCCGCCGGGCCCGCGACGCTCGTCGGGCTGGAGCTCGCGCGGGAGAAGGGGTGGCGCGCGCCGTCCCTGTCCGGCGAGGCCGCCGCGGAGACGACGGCCCCCGCCGCACCCGCAGCGCCGACGGAGCCCGCCCCCGGCGAGCCGCAGTCCAGCGTCGACCGTCCCGCGGCCGGCCCCGAGGACCGCACCGCGGAGCAGGAGAAGGCCGCGCACCGCGCGGACGACACCAGCAAGCCCTCCGACAGCGCGAAGGAGTCGTGATGGCCGACGCCCTCACCCCGGTCCTCAGCGAGCGCTGGGACGCCGACCGTCCCTGGACGCTCGCGACCTACGAGGCGCACGGCGGCTACGACGGCCTGCGCAAGGCGCTGGCGACGGACCCCGCCGACGTCATCACCGCCGTGAAGGACTCCGGTCTGCGCGGTCGCGGTGGCGCCGGGTTCCCGACCGGCATGAAGTGGGGCTTCCTGCCCGCGCCGGACGGCGGTCCGCGCTACCTCGTGGTCAACGCCGACGAGTCCGAGCCGGGCACCTGCAAGGACATCCCGCTGATGATGGCGGACCCGCAGGTGCTGGTCGAGGGCGTCGCGATCACGTCGTACGCCATCGGCTGCCACCACGCGTTCATCTACCTGCGCGGTGAGGTCGTGCACGTCTACCGCCGGCTGCTGCGCGCGGTCGAGGAGGCGTACGCGAAGGGCTACCTGGGGAAGAACATCCTGGGGACGGGCTACGACCTGGACGTCACGGTGCACGCCGGGGCCGGCGCGTACATCTGCGGCGAGGAGACCGCGCTGCTCGACTCCCTCGAGGGTCGTCGCGGCCAGCCGCGCCTCAAGCCGCCGTTCCCGGCGGTCGCCGGCCTGTACGCGCGCCCGACCGTCGTGAACAACGTCGAGTCGATCGCCTCCGTCCCGGCCATCGTGCTCGGCGGCCCGGACTGGTTCCGGACCATGGGCACCGACCGGTCCCCGGGCCACGGCCTGTTCTCGCTGTCGGGCCACGTCGCCCGTCCCGGCCAGTACGAGGCGCCGCTCGGCATCACCATGCGGGAGCTGCTGGAGATGGCCGGCGGCGTCCGCGAGGGCCACGAGCTCAAGTTCTGGACCCCGGGCGGCTCGTCGACCCCGATCTTCACGGCGGAGCACCTCGACGTCCCGCTCACCTACGAGGAGGTGGGGGCCGCCGGGTCGATGCTCGGCACCCGCGCCCTGCAGGTGTTCGACGACACCGTGTCGGTCGTCAAGGCCGTCTCGCGCTGGACGCACTTCTACAAGCACGAGTCCTGCGGCAAGTGCACGCCGTGCCGCGAGGGCACGTTCTGGCTGGCGCAGGTGCTCGACCGGCTGGAGGCCGGCCAGGGCACGGCGGGGGACATCGACCTGCTGCTCGACCTGTGCGACAACATCCTCGGCAAGGCGTTCTGCGCCCTCGGCGACGGCGCCACCAGCCCGATCACGTCGGCCATCCAGTACTTCCGGGAGGAGTTCGAGGCCGGCACGCACACGCCGGCGGACGTGCTGTTCCCGCCGGAGCGCTCGGCCCTCTTCCCCTACACCCCGCGCCGCGGTGCGGGTCAGCTCGCGGGAGCCCACGCATGACGGTCACCACCCCGAAGCCCGCGGCGTCGTCGGGCGGCACGCCGCCCGACCCGGACGGCGTCACCTTCACCATCGACGGCATCGAGACCACCGTGCCGAAGGGCACCCTGGTCATCCGCGCCGCCGAGGAGCTGGGCATCCAGATCCCGCGGTTCTGCGACCACCCGCTGCTCGCCCCCGCGGGCGCCTGCCGGCAGTGCATGGTCGAGGTCTGGGCCCCCGGTCGCGACGGCAAGGTCGCGAAGATGCCGAAGCCCCAGGCGTCCTGCACCCTGACCGCCTCCCCCGGCATGGAGGTCCGCACGCAGCGCACCTCCGCCGAGGCGGACAAGGCGCAGCACGGCGTGATGGAGCTGCTGCTCATCAACCACCCGCTGGACTGCCCGGTCTGCGACAAGGGCGGCGAGTGCCCCCTGCAGAACCAGGCGATGTCCAACGGCCGCAGCGCCACCCGGTTCGTCGACGTCAAGCGGACGTTCCCGAAGCCGCTGGCGATCTCGACCGAGATCCTGCTGGACCGGGAGCGCTGCATCCTCTGCCAGCGCTGCACCCGGTTCTCCCGCGAGATCGCGGGCGACCCGTTCATCGACCTGCAGAAGCGCGGGGCGATGCAGCAGATCGGCCGGTTCGACGCGGACGTGCTCGGGTTCGACGGCGCGGACCTGCGCGGCGGCGACGCGGCCGAGGGCACGCTGCCGGCCGACGGCTCCGTCTTCCTGGGGTCCGACATCCCCGTCGGCCCGAGCGAGGACGACGAGTCGGGGTCCCCGTTCGCCTCCTACTTCTCCGGCAACACGGTCCAGATCTGCCCGGTCGGCGCGCTGACCGGCGCGGCGTACCGGTTCCGCGCCCGCCCGTTCGACCTGGTGTCGACCCCGGGCGTCGCCGAGCACGACTCGTCGGGCGCCGCGATCCGCGTCGACCACCGCCGGGGGGTCGTGCTGCGCCGCCTCGCGGGCGACGAGCCCGAGGTCAACGAGGAGTGGATCACCGACAAGGACCGCTTCGCGTTCGCGTGGCAGTCCGCCGCCGACCGGATCACGACCCCGCTGGTGCGGGACACCGCCGCGGACGGCACGAAGGGCGAGCTGCACCCGGCGTCCTGGGCGGAGGCCCTCGAGGTCGCCGCGCACGGCCTGGCGCAGGCGAAGGCCGCCGGTGGCGTCGGCGTGCTGCCCGGTGGCCGGCTGACCGTCGAGGACGCCTACGCGTACGGCAAGTTCGCCCGCGTGGTGCTCGGCACCAACGACGTCGACCTGCGCGCCCGGCCGCACTCGGACGAGGAGCTCGCGTTCCTCGGCCACGCGGTCGCCGGTCGCGGGCTCGGCGTCACCTTCCGCGACCTGGAGCACGCCCCTGCCGTCCTGCTCGTCGGCCTGGAGGCCGAGGAGGAGGCGGGCATCGTCTTCCTGCGGCTGCGCAAGGGCGTCGTCGCGGGCCGCACGACGGTCCTGTCCGTCGCCCCGCTCGCGAGCCGGGGGCTGGACCGGCTGGACGGCACGCTGATCTCCGCCGCCCCGGGCACCGAGCCCGAGGTGCTGGACGCGATCGGTGCACGCACCGCCCCGCACCTGGCCGACGCCGCGACGGCGCTCGGCGCCGAGGGCGCGCTGGTCCTGGTGGGCGAGCGGCTGGCCGCGATCCCGGGTGCCCTGTCCGCCGCGCTGCGGCTGGCGGAGCGCACCGGCGCCCGGCTGGCCTGGATCCCGCGGCGTGCGGGGGAGCGCGGCGGCGTCGAGGCCGGCGCCCTGCCGACCCTGCTGCCCGGCGGACGTCCGGTCGCCGACGCCGCGGCCCGCGTGGACGTGGCCGCCGCCTGGGAGGTCGAGCACCTGCCCGCCGAGCCCGGCCGGGACACCTCGGCGATCCTCGCGGCCGCGACCGACGGCACGCTCGGCGCGCTGGTGGTCGGCGGCGTGCAGCCGCGCGACCTGCCGGACCCCGCCGCGGCGCGCGCCGCGATCGAGGCAGCCGGCTTCGTCGTGTCGCTCGAGGTCCGCGCCTCCGAGGTCACCGCGCTCGCCGACGTGGTGCTGCCGGTCGCCCCGCCCGTGGAGCGGCCCGGCACGTTCGTGAACTGGGAGGGTCGCCCGCGGCCGTTCCCGCAGGCGCTCACGTCCACCGCGATGGCCGACCACCGGGTGCTGGACGCCCTGGCCGACGCGATGGGCGTGGCCCTCGGGCTGCGCACCGTCGCCGCCGTGCACGCCGACGCCGACGCCCTCACCACCGGCTGGGACGGTGCCCGCGTGGCCGCACCGGCCGCCGGGTCCGCCGAGCCGCCCGCGGTCGCCGCCGGGCACGCCGTGCTGGCGACCTGGCACCAGCTGCTCGACGCGGGCAGCCTGCAGGACGGCGAGCCGTTCCTCGCGGGCACCGCCAAGCGCGCGGTCGCCCGGCTCTCCGCGGCCACCGCCGCGGCCGCCGGGGTGCTCGACGGGGCGCCGGTCACGGTCGCGACCGACGCGGGCTCGATCACCCTGCCCGCCGTGGTCACCGCCATGGCCGACCACGTCGTGTGGCTGCCGACCGCCTCGGCGGGCAGCCAGGTGCGGGACGCGCTGCACGCGCTGCCCGGCGACCTGGTCCGGGTCGGCGCCGCCGACCCGGTCACCACCCCCGACGAGGAGGTCACCGCATGAGCGCCGCAGCCCTCGCGAGCGCCGTGCTGCCCGCCGCGGCCGTCGACGGCGGAGCCGCCGACTTCAGCCAGGACGTGTTCTGGGTCTGGCTGCTCAAGGCGGTCGGGATCATCGTGTTCCTGCTGGTCAGCGTGCTCATCGCGATCTGGTTCGAGCGCCGCGTCGTCGGTCGGATGCAGCTGCGTCCCGGCCCGAACGTGCACGGCCCGTTCGGTCTGTTCCAGTCGCTCGCCGACGCCGCGAAGCTCCTGCTCAAGGAGGACGTCACCGTCAAGGCCGCCGACAAGGTGGTCTACCTGGTGGCGCCGTTCATCGCGGTGTTCTGCTCGCTGCTGACCTACGCGGTGATCCCGTTCGGCCCGGAGGTCTCGATCTTCGGCACCGTCACGCCGCTGCAGCTCACGGACTTCCCGGTCGCGGTGCTGTACATCCTCGCGTGCGCGTCGGTCGGCGTGTACGGCATCGTCCTCGGCGGCTGGTCGTCCAACTCGACCTACCCGCTGCTCGGCGCCGTGCGCTCCACCGCCCAGGTGATCTCCTACGAGCTCTCGATGGGCCTGTCCCTGGTCAGCGTGTTCATCCTGGCCGGGTCGATGTCGACCTCCGAGATCGTCTCCTCGCAGACGACGCTGTGGTGGCTGATCCCGCTCGCGCCGGCGTTCGTCATCTACGTGATCTCGATGGTCGGCGAGACCAACCGGCTGCCGTTCGACCTCCCCGAGGCCGAGGGCGAGCTGGTCGGCGGCTACACCACCGAGTACTCCTCGATGAAGTTCGCCTGGTTCTTCCTCGCCGAGTACATCAACATGCTCAACGTCTCGGCCGTGGCGACCACGCTGTTCTTCGGCGGCTGGCGCGCCCCGTGGCCGATCTCCGCGATCAACGACGGCATGTTCAACACCGGCTGGTGGCCGCTGCTGTGGTTCGTGGTCAAGGTCTGGCTGTTCATGTTCCTGTTCGTCTGGATCCGCGGCACCCTGCTGCGGTTCCGGTACGACCAGTTCATGAAGTTCGGCTGGAAGGTGCTGATCCCGTCCGCGCTGGTCTGGCTGGTGTGCGTCGCGGTGGTGCAGGGCGTGCGGCAGTTCGCCGACGTCGACCTGCGGACCCTGATGTTCGGCCTCGCCGGCGTCATCGTGGTCGCGGTCCTGATCTCCTTCCTCATCCCGGAGAAGAAGCCCGACGATGCTCGCCGGCGCTCGATCGCGCCCGCCGAGCCGTTCGACGCCTTCGCCGACGGCTTCCCCGTCCCGCCGCTGCCCGGCCAGTCGCTCCCGCCCTCGCCGCGGGCCGGCCGCCGGTCGGCCGCCGACGGCGCCGCCCCGGCGTCGCCCGCCCTCGTCGGCGGCAGTGCTGTCGACGCCCCCGACGCACCCGAGTCCCCCACCCAGGAGGTGCCGCGTGGCTGACACGCCCGACAAGTCCGTCACCCAGCCCGATCGGGCGGGCGGCGGCGAGGTCGCTGTGCCTGGTCCCGGTCAGGTCCGGCCGTACGAGTCCCTGATCCCGAAGCGCAGCGCGGTGGCGGAGGTCCTGGCCCCCGCCGCCGGGTTCGGCGTGACGATCAAGAACTTCTTCAGCAAGACCGTCACCGAGCAGTACCCGTTCGAGACCGCCCCCGTGAAGCCGCGGTTCCACGGCCGGCACCAGCTCAACCGGTACCCCGACGGCCTGGAGAAGTGCATCGGCTGCGAGCTGTGCGCCTGGGCGTGCCCCGCGGACGCGATCTACGTCGAGGCCGGCGACAACACCGCGGCGGAGCAGTACGCGCCCGGCGAGCGCTACGGCCGCGTGTACCAGATCAACTACCTGCGATGCATCTTCTGCGGCCTCTGCATCGAGGCCTGCCCGACGCGCGCGCTGACCATGACCAACGACTTCGAGCTGGCGGGCCCGACCCGCGAGGGCCTGATCTACGAGAAGCAGGACCTGCTCGCGCCGATGGCCGAGGGGATGCTGGCCGCGCCGCACCCCATGGTCGAGGGCACGACGGACACCGAGTACTACCGCGGCGAGGTCACCGCGCCCACCACGGCCCAGGTCGACTGGGTCGCGGAGCAGCGCCCCGACGACGTCACGCTCGAGTCCGCGCGCCGCCGCGCGCAGGCCGTGCCGGCCGAGGCGCAGCACGCGGGGGAGACCCGATGACCCCGTCCACCGCCGAGGCGGTCCTGTTCTGGGTCCTCGCGCCGATCATGGTGCTCGCCGCGCTGGGCCTGCTGTTCGCCCGCAAGGCCGTGCACGCCGCGCTCTGCGTGATCACCGTGATGATCTCGCTGGCGTTCCTCTACATCGCGCAGGAGGCGCCGTTCCTCGGCGTCGTGCAGATCGTCGTCTACACCGGCGCCGTGATGATGCTCTTCCTGTTCGTGCTCATGCTGGTCGGCGTCGACGCCTCGGACTCCCTGGTGGAGACCATCCGGGGCCAGCGCTGGATCGGCTGGCTCGCCGGCATCGGCCTCGCGGTGGTGCTGGTCGCCGTCGTGGGCCGCGCGGCGTACCCGCCGGCCGTCGGGCTGGAGGCTGCGAACGGCGACACGAACCCGGTCGGCATCGCGCGGATCGTGTTCGGCCAGCACGTCTTCGGCCTCGAGGTCGTCGGCGCCCTGCTGGTGACCGCCGCGCTCGGCGCCCTGGTGCTCACGCACCGCCAGCGCCTCAAGCCGGTCGTGAAGCAGCCGGAGCGGGCCGCCGCGCGCGTCGCCGCCGGCACCCGCCTCACCCCGCTGCCCGCCCCGGGCGTCTACGCCCGGCACAACGCCATGGACGTGCCGGCGCTCGACCCGCAGGGCAACCCGATCGACGCGTCCGTGTCCCGCGTGCTGCGGATCCGCGGCCAGGAGGCCGGGACCCTCGGGTACCGCGCCGACACCTACCGCAAGGCCGTGACCGCTGTGCTCGCCGAGCGCGGGGTCGAGACCACGCCGGAGGAGGCCGACGCCGCCCTCGGGGTGGTCGAGGCGGACCCCCGGCCCCCGGCGGCGGAGCCCGGCACCACCACCGGACCGCAGACCGACATCGAGCTCGGCTCGGGCTCGACCCGGACGGAGACCCAGCCGTGACGCTGACGAACTACCTGGTGCTGTCCGCGATCCTGTTCTCGCTCGGCGCCGCGACGGTGCTGCTGCGCCGGAACGCGATCATCGTCTTCATGGGCGTCGAGCTCATGCTCAACGCGACGAACCTCGCCCTGGTCACCTTCTCCCGGCTGCACGGGGACCTGACCGGTCAGGTCATGGCGTTCTTCGTCATGGTCGTGGCCGCGGCGGAGGTGGTCGTCGGCCTGGCGATCATCGTGTCGATCTTCCGCACGCGGAAGTCGGCGTCCGTCGACGACATCAACCTGCTGAAGAGCTGAGGGGAACGTGAACGACCTTTCTTCCCTCGCCCCCCTGCTGGTGGCGGTGCCGCTCGCGAGCGCGGCCGTGCTGCTGCTGCTGGGGCGGGTCTCCGACCGCTGGGGCCACTGGCTCGGCGTGCTGGCGTCCACCGCGGCGTTCGTCGTCGGCGCGCTGCTGCTGATCGACCTGCTCGGCCGCGACGCCCACGACCGGGTCGTCCAGGTGCACCTGTTCGACTGGATCCAGGTCGGCCGGTTCGACCTGGCCGCCGGGCTGCGCGTCGACCCGCTGTCGCTGACCTTCGTGCTGCTGGTGACCTTCGTCGGCACGCTGATCCACCTGTACTCGGTCGCCTACATGTCGCACGACGTCGCGCGACGCCGGTTCTTCGCCTACCTGAACCTGTTCATCGCGGCGATGCTCATCCTGGTGCTCGCGGACTCCTACCTCCTGCTGTTCGTCGGCTGGGAGGGCGTCGGCCTCGCGTCGTACCTGCTCATCGGGTTCTGGAACCACCACACGCCGTACGCCGTCGCCGCGAAGAAGGCGTTCGTCGCCAACCGCGTCGGCGACATCGGCCTGCTGGTCGCGATGATGCTGATGTTCGCGACGTTCGGCACGGTGTCGTTCGACGGCGTGGCCGCGGGGATCGACGGCGGGCTCGCGTCCACCGCGACGCTGACCGCCACGGGCCTCATGCTGCTGCTCGCCGCCTGCGGCAAGTCGGCGCAGTTCCCGCTGCAGTCCTGGCTCGGCGACGCGATGGCCGGCCCGACCCCGGTGTCGGCGCTCATCCACGCCGCGACCATGGTCACCGCGGGCGTCTACCTGGTCGTGCGGTCCGCGCCCGTGTTCGAGGGCGCGCCCACCGCGCAGCTGGTCGTCACGATCGTCGGCGCGATCACCCTCGTGCTCGGCGCGATCATCGGCTGCGCGAAGGACGACATCAAGAAGGCGCTGGCCGCCTCGACGATGTCCCAGATCGGCTACATGATCCTGGCCGCGGGCCTCGGCCCGGTCGGGTACGCGTTCGCGATCTTCCACCTGGTGACGCACGGCTTCTTCAAGGCCGGCATGTTCCTCGGCGCCGGTTCGGTCATGCACGGCATGGACGACCAGACCGACATGCGGCGCTTCGGCGACCTGCGCAAGTACATGGTGATCACCTGGGTCACGTTCGGCCTCGGCTGGCTCGCGATCCTCGGCATCCCGCCGTTCTCCGGCTTCTGGTCGAAGGACAAGATCATCGAGGCCGCGTTCGTCGTCCCCGAGGGCGGCGGCGAGTGGCGGGCCTGGCTGTTCGGCGCGGTCGCGCTGATCGGCGCCGGGATCACCGCCTTCTACATGTCGCGCCTGTTCTTCATGACCTTCCACGGCCAGAAGCGCTGGACCCGCGACGCGGAGGGCCACGAGCCGCACCCGCACGAGTCGCCGGCGCTCATGACGATCCCCATGATCGTCCTGGCGATCGGCTCGGTCGGCCTGGGCCTCGTGCTCCAGCTCGGCGGCGGCTTCACCACCTGGCTCGAGCCCGTCACCGGGCACGTCGAGCACCACGAGCCGGTGCTGCCGGTGCTCGTCATCCAGGTGGTCACGCTGCTGGCCGTCGCGATCGGCCTCGTCCTGGCCTGGCGGCAGTACGCGTCGCTGCCGGTGCCCGAGACCGCCCCGGCCGGCTCCGTCCTCACCCGCGCCGCGCGCGTCGACCTGTACCAGGACGCCGTGAACGACGCGGTGCTGGTCGAGCCCGGCCGGCACCTGACCCGCTCGCTCGTCTACGGCGACCGCACCGCGGTCGACGGGGCGTTCACGGGCCTCGGCCGCCTCACGGTCGGGCTCGGGGAGCTCGTGCGGAAGCTGCAGACGGGCTACGCCCGGCAGTACGCCGCCACGATGCTGCTCGGGCTGATCGTGCTCGCGGTCGTCGTCCTGGCGCCTCGGATCTGAGGGGAACTCGATGTCGTCTCTCGCCGTCACGACCACGGACGTCCCGTGGCTGACTCTCCTCATCCTGTGGCCGCTCGTCGGCGCGCTGGTGCTCTGGGTGCTCCCCGGCGCCGCGCCCGCCGACGGCGGCCCCGCCACCGGCGCCCGCCGCTGGTCGCGCCAGGTCGCGCTGGGCTTCGCGCTCGTCGAGGTCGCCCTCGGCGTCGCCGCGCTGCTCGCGTTCGACACCGGCGCGGCCGCGGTGCACCAGCTCTCCGAGACCCACGGGTGGATCCCGCAGCTCGGCGTCTCCTACGCGGTCGGCGTGGACGGGGTCGCGCTCGCGCTCGTGCTCCTGTCGGTCGTCCTGGTGCCCGTCGTGATCCTCGCCGCGTGGCGGGAGCAGGGCAGCACCGAGGGCGCCACCAACCGCCTGCGGCACTACCTGGCCCTGGTGCTGGTGCTGACCTCGTTCATGGTCGCGGTGTTCGCCGCCCGGGACGTGTTCCTGTTCTACGTGCTGTTCGAGGCCATGCTGATCCCGGTCTACTTCATGATCGGCGCGTTCGGCGGGCCGCAGCGGCGGTACGCGGCCGTGAAGTTCCTGCTGTTCTCGCTCGCGGGCGGGCTGGTCATGCTGGCCGGCGTCATCACGCTCTACCTCAACGGGCCGCGCGGCGAGCAGGGCTTCCTGGTCGACAACCTGGTCGGCGGCCTCGACCTGTCGGTCGGCGCCGAGCGCTGGGTGTTCCTCGCGTTCTTCCTGGCGTTCGCCGTGAAGGCCCCGATGTTCCCGGTGCACACCTGGCTGCCCGACGCCGCCGAGCAGGCGCCCGCGGGGACGTCCACGCTGCTGGTCGGCGTGCTCGACAAGGTCGGCACCTTCGGGATGCTCACGCTGTGCCTGCCGCTGTTCCCGGACGCCGCCCGCTGGGCGGCACCGGTGATCATCGTGCTCGCCGTGATCTCGATCTTCTACGGGGCGCTGCTCGCGATCGGGCAGCAGAACCTGTTCCGCCTGGTCGCGTACACCTCGGTGTCGCACTTCGGCTTCATCGTGCTGGGCATCTTCGCGTTCACGTCGACGTCGATCGCCGGCTCGTCGTTCTACATGGTCAACCACGGGCTCTCGACGGGCGCGCTGTTCCTCCTGGTCGGCTTCCTGGCCGCCCGCCGCGGGTCCGCCCGCATCGAGGACTTCGGCGGCCTGCAGAAGGTCACCCCGGTGCTGGCCGGCACGTTCCTGGTCGCGGGCCTCGCGGCCCTGTCGCTGCCGGGCCTGTCGACGTTCGTCTCCGAGTTCCTCGTGGTCGTCGGCACCTTCGCCGCGAACCGCCCGGCGGCCGTGGTCGCGGTCGTCGCGGTGGTGCTCGCCGCGATCTACGTGCTGTGGACCTACCAGCGGGTCTTCACCGGTCCGGTGCGCGACGAGCTCGCGAGCACCCCGGACATCGGCGCGCGGGAGCGGTGGGTCGTCGGCCCGCTGATCGCCCTCATGCTGGTGCTCGGCTTCTACCCGGCCCCGGCGCTGCGGCTGGTCGACCAGCCCGCCGCCGAGTCCGTCACGCAGGTGGGCGTCTCCGACGCCCCGGACTTCCCGGTCGCCGTGACCGGTGACGACGAGGGGAGCGAGCAGTGAGCGCGTTCACCGTGCCCGACATCGCCTGGGCGCAGCTCACGCCGGTGCTGCTGGTGCTGGGGGCCGCGGTCGTCGGCGTGCTGGTGGAGGCCTTCGTGCCCCGCCGCGCGCGCCGCGCCGTCCAGCTGACCGTCACGCTCCTCGCGCTGGCCGGGGCGCTCGTCGCCGTGGCCGCGCTGTGGTCCGACGTGTCCGAGACCGGCGGGACCGACGTGCTCGGCGGCTCGCTGCTGGTCGACGGCCCGACCCTGGTGCTCCAGGGCACCATCGCCGTGCTGGCGCTGCTCGCGGTCCTCGTGATCGCGGACCGCACCGACACCGGCGAGGACGCGTTCGCCCCCCAGGGTGCGGCCGTCCCGGGGTCCGGCTACGAGGAGGCCGCGCGCGCCGCCGGCCTGCAGCAGACCGAGGTCTACCCGCTGGTGCTGTTCGCCACCGGCGGCATGCTGATCTTCCCCGCGACCGGCGACATGCTGACGCTGTTCGTCGCGCTCGAGGTGCTGTCGCTGCCGCTGTACCTGCTGACCGGCCTGTCGCGCCGTCGCCGCCTGCTCAGCCAGGAGGCGTCGATGAAGTACTTCCTGCTGGGGGCCTTCGCCTCGGCGCTGCTGCTGTTCGGCATCGCCCTGCTGTACGGGTTCTCCGGCTCGCTGCGGTACGCC
>DAMBCY010000081.1:0-13001 GCA_032056255.1 Cellulomonas sp.
TGACGGCGAGCGCCGAGGGGCTGACCCCCGCGCCGACCCGCTCCGCCGCCGCCGCGGCCCGGTCCGTCGCGGCCTGCAGCGCGGCGAGGGCGTCCCCGGCGTGCGGGGAGGCAGCCGCCGCGGCGCGCGCCTCGGCGAGCACCACCTCGGACCGGGCCACCGCGTCGGCGACCAGCGCGTCGTACCGCGCGGCGGCCTCGTCGGTCCGGGCCTGCGCCCAGAACGCCTCGTCGACCTGCTGCGCGGCGAAGGAGGCGGCCACGCGCTCCTGGGCGTGCGCCCACGCGGCGGCCCGGGCGTCGGCCCGCAGCTGCAGGACGACGGCGGTCGCGAGAGCGCCGACGAGCACGAGGCACAGCAGCACGACGAGCACCGCCCCGGGGACGCGTCGCCGCCGCGGGACGGCGGCGGGACGACGGTGCCCGGCCGCCTCCACGGGCGCCGCGGGGCCCGGCCGGGCGACCTCGACGGACCGTCGTTGCGTGGGGATGGCGCCCGGCGGGGCGTCCAGGGGCTGCGGACGGGGCGACGGGCGCGTGGGGCCGAGGTCGCGGGCAGGTGTCGTCGCGGTGCGCACGGCCCCGGGGTGCCGTTCGGCCATCGTGGTCCCTCTCGATCCGTCTCCCCTGTCGCAGAGGGGATCGGCGCGTCACACCGATGGCTGAACCCCGGGGAGGCCACGGATCCGGGCGGACGAGCACGCCGCGGACCCGCCGGCGCCCGCGCACCCCGTCCGACCTGCGCGGATGCCCGCCGTGGGGTCCCGCGGACCCGTCGGACCCGGATACGGCCGTCCGGGTGACATGCTCACCCGTGCGGGTGACGCCGGTCCCCGCGCCGGGCACGAGAGGATGGCACCGTGACCCCGACGCCCGCCGCGCTCTCCGGCGACCTGGACCCCATCGACGAGGCGATCCTGCGCGAGCTCGCCGTCGACGCCCGGGCGTCCTACACCGACCTCGGCGCGGTCGTGGCGCTGTCCGCGCCCGCCGTGAAGCGGCGCGTCGACCGGCTGCGCGAACGCGGTGTCGTGCGCGGGTTCACCGTGCTGCTCGACCCGGCGGCCCTCGGCTGGGCGACCGAGGCGTTCATCGAGCTGTTCTGCCTCGGGTCCACGAGCCCCGCGACCATGCGCTCCGCCGTCGAGCGCTACCCGGAGGTCGTCACGGCGAGCACCGTCACCGGGGACGTGGACGTCGTCGTCCAGGTGCGGGCGCGGGACATGCGGCACCTGGAGCAGGTCGTGGAGCGGCTCGCCGCGGAGCCGTTCGTCGCGCGCACCCGGTCGACGATCGTGCTGTCCGCCCTGGTGCGGCGCCCGGACGTGCCGCCGCCCGCGTAGCCGCTACGCCGACGCCGCCTGCTCGCCGTCCGAGCCGTTCGCGCCCGCGGCCTCGGCGCGCTCCAGGCAGCGGTTGGTCACGACCATCACCGGGCAGGCCGAGTGGTGCAGCACCGCCTGGCTGGTCGAGCCGAGCAGCAGGCCGGTGAAGCCGCCGCGTCCGCGGGAGCCGACGACCAGCAGGTCCGTCGCCGCCGAGAACTCGGTCAGCAGCTCCGCGCCGGTGCCGTCCAGGACGTGCCGGCGCACCTCGACGCCCGGGGAGTCCGCCAGCGCCCGGTCGACGACGACGTTCAGCCCCTCGGTGACGTCCGCGAGCACCTGGGTCTGGTCGATCGTGGCGGGCAGCCACGCCATGACGCCCGACCCGCTGCCGACGGGGACGCCGGCGACGGCGGTGAGCTCGGCGCCCCAGGCGCGGGCCTCGTCGATCGCGTACCGGAGCGCCAGGTCGGCCTGCGGGGAGCCGTCGACGCCCACCACCATGCGGTGCACGGGGCGGACGACGGGCACGTTCTCGTCGCCGGGGACGATGCCGCCGCGGCGCTGGTCGCGCAGCGGCACGACGACCGTCGGGCAGTGGGCGTGCGCCGGCAGCGTGGAGGACACCGTGCCGAGCAGCCGGTCCGCGAACCCGCCCTTGCCGCGGGTGCCGACGACGACCAGCGACGCGTCCCGCGACATCTCGACCAGCACGGCGGCGGCGTCACCCGTCGCGACGGTGGTCGTGACCTCGAGGCCGGAGCCCTCGGCGCGCTGCCGGGCCTCGGCCAGCACCGCCCGCGCGCCCTGCTGGATCGCGGTGTCGTCGAGGGCGGCGTACCCGCCGTCGAGCGAGGCCGCGGTGAACGACGGCAGGGTGTACGAGCACACGACGTGCAGCGGCCGGCGTCGCGTCCGGGCCTCGGCGGCCGCCCAGTCCAGGGCGTGCATGCTCGCCGCCGATCCGTCGACTCCGACGAGGATCTCCGCATCCCGCTTCATGGCTCTGACCTCCCTGGTCGCACGCCCCAGTGTGCCCCCGAATCAGGCCCGCTGCCTACCCGGCACGGAGGGCGTCGTGGAGATCTCTTGAAGGAGTCTTTGATCGCGGACACACCCGTCCGAGGCGTGGGCGCGAGGCCGGCAGACCGAGGCGGCGCGGCGGGCGGGGCGTGGGGGCGGGCGGGGGCGTGGGGGCGGCGCGGGGCCGGCGGGTGCGCGGAGCTCCCCCGGGGGGTGGCGGCGGTCAGGCGGCCGCGAGGTACGCCGACCACGCCGGGTCGTCGGCCGCCGCGCCGCGCAGGAAGGCCGACGCGCCGCGGGGTGGCAGCGGGGTCCAGTCCAGGGCCCAGCCGATCTCGTGCAGCAGGTGGTCGGCCTTGCGGTGGTTGCAACGCCGGCACGCCGCGACGACGTTGCCCCACTCGTGCCGTCCGCCGCGCGAGCGCGGGTGCACGTGGTCGACCGTGTCGGCGTGCGAGCCGCAGTACGCGCACCGGTGGTCGTCCCGCTGCAGCACGGTGCGCCGGGTCGGTGGCAGCGGGCGGCGCACCGGGACGTGCACGTACCGGGTCAGGCACAGGACGACCGGCAGCGGCACCGCGGCCCGTTCGGAGTGCAGGACGCGGCCGTCGGACTCGAGGACGGTGGCCTTGCCGGACATCACCAGCGTCACGGCCCGGGGCAGGCTCACCACGCACAGGGGCTCGAGGCTGGCGTTCAGGAGCAGCGTCCTGGGTGGTGCGGGCAGCAGCAGCACGGCGGTACTCCTGGATCCGTCGAGGACCCGCCTGGCTGGCCGGGTCCGCTGGGGGGAGGCAAGCGTCAGGGTACGCGCACCGGCGGCGATCCGGCCCGGTCATTCCGGGCGCGGCGCCCGGCGCGGCCGGGGCGCCGGGACCCCTGCGACCACCCGGACGCCGAGACCCCCGCGGCCGGGTGGTCGCGGGGGTCTCGGGCGGTGCGGGCGGGCGGGTCGCTCAGCCGATCCGGATGAACGTCGGCGCGGACTGCCAGATGCCGCGGAACTGGACCGTCTTGCCGGGCCGCGGGGAGTCGATCTGCTGGTCGCCGCCGGCGTAGATCGAGATGTGGCCGGGGCTGTAGATCAGGTCGCCCGGCTGCGCCTCGGCGGCCGAGATGACCGTGCCGGCGTCGCGGATGGCGGACGAGGTCCGCGGCAGCGCGATGCCGAGCTGGCCGTACACGTAGGAGACGAAGCCCGAGCAGTCGAAGCCGTCGGGCGTGGTGCCGCCGGAGACGTACGGGGTACCGACGTAGCGGGCCGCGATCTCGAGGACGGCGTTGCCGGCGACCGACTGCGGGACCGCCGCGGCGACCTCGGCGACGGCGGCGGTCTCGACCGTGGCGCGCTGCGCGCTGCGGGAGACGACCGGCTCCGGCTCGGGCTCGGGCTCCGGCTCCGGCACGACCGCGGTGGCGGCGGGAGCCTCGAACGTCCACGCGGCGTCGGCCGGGGAGGTCACGACCGGGGCCGTGTCGAGGACCGTCTTCGCGGACGCCGTCAGCGCGGCGGTGTCGACCGACGGGAGCGCCGCCTGGTCGCCACCGGGGGCGGCGGTGGCCGGGACGGCGACCATCGAGACCATGAGCCCCGAGGAGGCCGCGACGACGACGGTGCGCCGGCCGGCCAGGGCCATGGTGCCCGTGGCGGCGGTGGCGAGATCGGTCAGCGGGGTGACGGGGCGACGCGCGGAACGGTGTCGCGCGCGCACAGCACTAGCGGTCACGTACAAGCCTCTCCTGGCGCCTACGAGGTGAGCTGTCGGGTTCGGGTTGGAGATACCCGGCCGCGCTCCGCTCCCGGACGGGTCCGGTCACGTCACGCGGCTTCACCCCAAGGACACCGTCACCGGTGCCCGCATGTGGTTCCCCCGCCCCTGCCGGCGAGTCGTACGGACCTCGGGCGGCGGCAGGGCTCGGCGTACCGTCCAAGGGCTCTGACGGAGGAGGGTTCCGTCGAGCAGGACCGACCGTACCGGACCCCGCAGCCGATTGTCACGTTCCGGTCACGACCCGTTTGCCCGGTTCCCGGACGGCGCGAGAACGCTCACACGAGGCGCCAGGTCACCGGGACGCCGAAGCCCCGCGTGTGGCGTACGCCACAGCCGCGGGGCCCCGGGTGCGGGTGCCGGACCGCCGCCGCCTCGACGCGGCGGGCCCGGGTGGTCAGGGGGTCAGGAGACCGCCAGGAACACGTGCCGGGCGACGTCCTGCGGGAGGTCCAGCACGGTCTCCGCACCGGGGAGCCCGACGGTGACGAAGCCGGCGCCGCCCACCGGCTGCTCGACCGTCACCTCGTTGGCGGGCCGCACGCCGGCCTCCGCCAGCCGGGCGAGGAGCTCGACGTCCGTCTGGATCGGCTCGCCCAGCCGCGCGACGACGCCCTTCGTCGGGCCGTCCACCTCCGCCACGACCGTCACCAGCGACCGCACGCCGTCGAGGAAGGTCACCGGGGTGCGCTCCTCGCCGATCTCGTCCAGGCCGGGGATCGGGTTGCCGTACGGGTCGAAGTGCGGGTGGTCGAGCAGCCCGGCCAGGCGCCGCTCGACGCGCTCGCTCATGACGTGCTCCCAGCGGCACGCCTCCTCGTGCACGTACTCCCAGTCGAGCCCGATGACGTCGACCAGCAGCCGCTCGGCGAGGCGGTGCTTGCGCATCACGCGCATCGCCTTCGTGTAGCCGGCCTCGGTGAGCTCGAGGTGCCGGTCGCCCGACACCACCACGAGCCCGTCGCGCTCCATGCGGGCGACCGTCTGCGACACCGTGGGGCCGCTGTGCCCCAGCCGCTCCGCGATGCGCGCACGCAGCGGGGTGATGCCCTCCTCGGTCAGCTCGTAGATGGTCTTCAAGTACATCTCGGTCGTGTCGATCAGGTCACTCACGCCGGTGCCCTCCTGTGTACGCGGACGTCCGTCCACAGGCTAGTTGGTCCGGCCGCCGGGCGGGGCCGGCGCGTATCGTGCGGCGCGTGACCGTGACGCCCGCCACCGTGACCATCCCCGCCCACCTGCTGCCGGCGGACGGCAGGTTCGGGTCCGGGCCCGCGAAGATCCGGGACGCGCAGGTGCGCGCGCTCGCCGACGCCGGGCGGACCCTGCTCGGCACCTCCCACCGGCAGGCGCCCGTGCGGGCGCTCGTCGGCCGGGTGCGTGCCGGGCTCGCCGAGCTCTTCACCCTGCCCGAGGGGTACGAGGTGGCGCTCGGCAACGGCGGCTCCACGGCCTTCTGGGACCTCGCCACGCTGTGCCTCGTCGAGCAGCGGTCCGCGCACGCCGTGTTCGGGGAGTTCGGGTCGAAGTTCGCCGCCGCCGCCGGGCGCGCGCCGTTCCTCGGCGACCCGGTGGTCACCGAGGTGCCCGCCGGCACCTCCGCCGTGCCCGAGGCCGTCGACGGCGTGGACGCGTACGCGTGGCCGCACAACGAGACCTCCACCGGTGCGATCGCCCCCGTGCGTCGCGTCCCCGGCTCCGCCGACCAGGGCGCGCTCGTGCTCGTCGACGCGACCTCCGGCGCCGGCGGGCTGGCGGTCGACGTCGCGCAGACCGACGCCTACTACTTCGCGCCGCAGAAGTCGTTCTCCTCGGACGGCGGCCTGTGGCTGGCGCTGCTGTCCCCCGCCGCCGTCGAGCGCGCCGCCCGCGTCGAGGCCTCCGGGCGCTGGGTGCCGGAGTTCCTGTCCCTGACGGCGGCGGTGCAGAGCTCGCGGGCCGACCAGACGCTCAACACCCCGGCCCTGGCGACGCTCGTGCTGCTGGCCGAGCAGGTCGACTGGATGCTCGCGAACGGCGGCCTGGACTGGTGCGCGCGGCGGACCGCGACGTCAGCCGGCCACCTCTACGGCTGGGCGGAGGCCCGCGACTGGGCCACCCCGTTCGTGACGGACCCCGGCCGGCGCTCGCCGGTCGTCGGCACCATCGACCTCGCGCCCGAGATCGAGGCCCCGACGGTCGCGGCGATCCTGCGGGCCCACGGCATCGTGGACGTCGAGCCGTACCGCAAGCTCGGGCGCAACCAGCTCCGCGTCGCGATGTTCCCCTCGGTCGAGCCGGACGACGTGCTGGCGCTCACCGCGTGCCTCGACCACGTGGTCGACCGGCTGTCCTGAGCGGGCCGTCCGCCCCCGCAGCGGCCGGGGCCAGGTGCTCGACCCGGCCCCGCCGCCGTCGTCAGCGCGTCCGGCGGCTCCGCCGGGTCGCGACGAGCACGAGCGCCAGGCCGGCCAGCACCGTCACCCCGCCGACGGCCCCGAGCTGCCAGGAGTTCGACCCGGTCGCGGCCAGCACCTGCGACCGGTAGGTGACCGTCCCCGCGACGGCCGCGCCGTCCGGGGCCGCGAGCACCTCCGACGTCGTGGTCACCCCGAGCGTCCCGCTCGCCGGCGGGTTGCAGGTCGTGCTGGTCGCCGGGTAGGTCACCACGGTGCTCGCCTCGGGGTTGACGTCGAACGTGAGGGTCACCTGCGGCCGCGTGAAGTCGAACTCGTCCGACGGCACCCAGGTGCCGTCGGCGGCCTGGGACCAGCCGGGCCAGTCGACGACCTCGCCGCCGTCGATCACGATGCCCGGCCAGACGACCTGCCCGCTCAGCGGCAGCCCGGACATCACGACGGACTGACCGGACGGGTTGACCCAGGTGAGCGTCGTCGTGGTGCTGGGCGTGCCGTAGGCGTCCAGGTCGTACTGCAGGTAGGGCACGTCCTCCAGGCAGACCGCGGCGGCGCGGGCGATGACGAGCTCGCAGCGTCCGGGCGGCGCGTAGCGGTCGTCCGTGCCCGGCGTGAGGCAGGCGTCCTGCGGGTCCGCGGCCGGGGCGACGGCGGAGCCGGTCTCCGGGTCGGTCGGGGTCGCCACCACCGGCGAGGCGGGGGCGTCGCTGCCGGCCGCCAGGGCGGGCGCCGCGCCGCTACCCAGCAGCAGCACCGCCAGCGTCGCGACCAGCGCGCGTCGTCCGAGTCGCATGTCCCCACCTCCACCTGTCCCGGCGTCGTCGCCGGACTGCCGGTCCGATTCGGTCAAATCGGACATTTCGCCCATATTAGGCATGAAGGTGCGGGGTGTGCCGACCGGCCGAACGGGTGAAGTTCCGCGTGATCACGCCGATCTCGCCGCGGCCGGGACGTTCCCGCCGGTCAGCGGGCGATCGACACCCGCCGCGCAAGGTCACAGCTCGGTCACAGGCCCGGCCGCCGGGGCGAGGCGCCGCTCAGCCCGCCGCGCACTCCCCCACGACGACACCCGGGCCGGTGAGCGTCGGCGTCGTCCACACCGTCAGCCGGCCGCCCGGCGCGGGCAGCACGACGGTGTAGGTCTGCCCCTCCCCCGGGGCGAGCCGCGAGGTGACCACGGCGACCTCGCGCCGTCCCGTCCGCGTCGACTGCCCACCGACCACGGCGTCGTCGCGCCGCACCTCGCCGAGCCGGGCGTCGCGCGGCGCGTAGAACGAGACGTTCGTGGCGAGCGACCCGGCGGGCAGCCCCGAGCCGCCGTCCCCGACCACCTGCGCCGGGTAGGACGCCACGTCCGCCGGCGGGTGGTAGTCCAGCCGCAGCTCGACCCGCGCGGTGGGTGCGTCCGTCGTGCAGCCGGCCATCGTCACCGAGACCGTCGCGTCCAGGTCGTAGTCGAGCTTCCCGGCGGTCGCGTCGTCGAGGAACAGCCCGGCGGCCTGACCGAGGGTCCCCGTCGGCGTCGCGGCGTCGCCCGTGAGGAACGCCCCGCCCAGCCCTGTCGCACCGATCCGCGCCTGCTCGTCCGCCCGGGCCGACCAGATCGCCACCCGGCGGTCGCCGACCGCCCGCTGCGCCACCGAGACCGCCGCGCGCGCGGACTGCGGGTCGGTGCTCGCGTCCCGGAGCACCGCGAACGCGGCGGTGGCGACCTGCGCGTAGAAGGCGTCCCCCGCCTTCGGGTCGCCGTACTGCAGGTAGACGTCCCGCAGCAGGACGTCCAGCAGGGAGTCGCCGCCGAGCTCGACGCCGTCCGCCGCGACCGTCCGACCGGTGGCGGACAGCAGGTCGGCGACCACGACGGGGTCGACGGACAGCACCCCGTTCACCGGCTGCCCGGTCGACGCCGTCCAGAACGCGGCGGCGGCCTCCGCGGCCCGCGGGAAGTCGGGCGTGAGCGCCGAGTCCTGCACCCACCGGCCGAACCGGTCGCCGAACAGGTCCAGCTCGTCGTCCGTCAGGGGCAGCGCCGGCTCGGCGAGCTCCGGCAGCTCCGCGGTGCCGCGCTGGCCCACCAGGCCGAGCGCGCCGTCCCGGGCCTGCAGCACCGCGACCGCCCCGACGATGCCGCCCTGCGCGCGCAGCTCCGCGGGGTTGAGCGACAGCAGCAGGTACGTCCGCGGGCCGTCGGCACCGAGCAGGTCCGGCAGCACGGCCCCGAGCGCCTGCACCGTGTCGAGCTGCGCGGTCGCCCCGTCCAGCGCGTCCTGCGCGGCGGCGACCGGCCCCGCGACCGGGCCGGTGAGCGACGCGGGGTCGATGCCGGACAGGTCCGTGCGCAGCGTCTCGGCGATCGCGGCGGCCCGGGCCGCGGCGGGTGCGGCGTCCGCGAGCGGGGCCAGGTCGACCCAGCCGTCGGGCGTCTCCCGCACGGCGTCGCGCGACGCGGCCGAGCCCGCCAGCACCGCGTCCACCGCGGCGAGCAGGTCGGGAGCCGCGTCGCGCGCGATCCCGTCGGCGGCCCGGCTGACCGCGGCGACGGCGGCGAGGTCGTCCCCGACGAGCGGCAGGTGCTGGGCGGCGCGCCACACCGGGTCGTCCGCCGCCGCGACGGCCCGGGCGGCCGCGTCCTGCACCGCGGGCAGGCGGGTCCGCAGGGCGGCGACGTCGAGTGCGTCGACCTCGGGCCCGGCACCGTCGACCGCCGCCTGCAGGTCCCGGGCGGCGCCGGCGGCCTGCCAGACGCGCACGCCGAGCCAGCCGGCGACGACCAGCACCCCGCCGAGCAGCACGGCGAGCACGAGGAGCACGCGCCGCCGGACCGTCATCGCTCGATCGTGACATACCGGACATATCGCCCTGGTGCCGCGCGGCCAACTTCACCCGGGCGCCACCGAGGCCCCGCCGCCCGCGCCCCCGACCGGATCCGTGTCACCGGGCCGCGGGCCTGGTCCCGCCCACCGGGCCGTGCTTGGATCGGGCGCATGACGTTCGCCGTCGTCTCGGTCCACTCGCCGCTGCCGGAGCACCGGGCGGCGGTGCTCGACTCGATGCAGCGGTACAGCCGGGTGGCCCGGGAGCAGCCCGGTCTCGTGTGGACGGGCGTGGTCGACGACGACAGCGGCCGGTTCGTCGGCGTGGCGGTCTGGGAGTCCGCCGACGCGGCCCGCGCCGCATCGGCGGCCCTCCTGCGGGAGGTCGGGGACGACCCGTTCTCCACGTGGGACGCGCAGCCCATCGACGGCTTGCGCGGTCCGGTCCGCTAGACGGCCGCGTCCGCCGCCTCGCGCGCCGCCACCTGGTCGGCCGCCGCCCGGCGCGGGACCGGCACGTCCGGGTGCAGCACCTCGAGGTGCGGGCGGGCCCGCACGCGGTACCGGACCTGCACGTTCCAGCGCTTCTTGGCCCAGACCGCCGCGAGCGCGGAGACCAGCAGGGCGGTGATCGAGCCGATGCCGATCGACCACCGCGCGCCGAACGTCTCGCCGATCCAGCCCACCACCGGCGACCCGATCGGCGTCGCGCCGAGCATCACCATCATGTAGAGCGACATCACCCGGCCGCGCACCGCGGGGTCGGTCGACATCTGGATCGTCGTGTTCGCCGCCGTCAGCATCGTCAGCGACGCCAGGCCCACCGGGATGCACGCGACCGCGAACGAGGTGTACGTCGGCATCAGCGCCAGCGCGCCGGTCGCCAGGCCGAACGCGAACGCCGACCCGATCACCAGCCGCACCCGCGGCCGCTCCCGCCGGGCCGCCAGCAGCGCGCCCGTCAGCGAGCCGATCGCCAGCACCGACCCGAGGACGCCGTACTCCCCCGCGCCCTTGCCGAACTCCGCCCGGGCCATCAGCGCCGACGTCATCTGGAAGTTCAGGCCGAACGTCGAGACCACGCCGATGACGACCATGATCACCAGGATGTCGCTGCGCCCGCGCACGTACCGGATGCCCTCGCGGATCTGGCCCCTCGCGCGCGGGGCGACCGGCATCGGGTGCAGCTCGGACGTCCGCATGAGCAGCAGCGCCAGGATCGTCGCCGCGAACGACACCCCGTTGATGACGAACACCCAGCCCGTCCCGACCGCCGCGATCAGCAGGCCCGCCAGACCCGGGCCGATCAGGCGCGCCGCGTTGAACGACGTGCTGTTCAGGCCCACCGCGTTCGACAGCTTCCCCGCCGGGACCAGCTCGGCCACGAACGTCTGCCGCACCGGCTGGTCCAGGGCCGCGACGACGCCGAGCGCGGTCGCGAACAGGTACACGTGCCAGAGCTGCGCGTGCCCCGACAGCACCAGCGCGCCGAGCCCGAACGCCAGCACGCCCTGGGCGCCCTGCGTGAGCATCAGCAGCCTGCGCCGGTTCACCCGGTCCGCGAGGACGCCCGCCCAGGCGGACAGCAGCAGGGTCGGCGCGAACTGCAGGGCCGTCGTGATGCCGACCGCGAGCCCCGAGTCGTCCGAGAGGTCCGTCAGCACCAGCCAGTCCTGGCCGACGCGCTGCATCCAGGTCCCGACGTTGGCGACCAGGGCGCCCGCGAACCACAGGCGGTAGTTGACGTACTTCAGCGACGCGAAGGTGGAGCTCATGCGGGCGGTCTCATCCTGCCGCGATCCGGCGCAGCAGCACGGCGGCCTGCGCGAGGGTCTGGCGTTCGTCGGGGGTCAGGTTCTTGAGCTGGTCGGCGAGCCACGCGTCCCGGCGGCGGCGGGTCTCGCGGACCTCGGCCTCCCCGGCGGGCGTCAGGCTCACCACGACCTGCCGGCCGTCGGTCGGGTGCTCCGACTTCGCGACCAGGCCGAGGGCGACCAGGGCGTTCACGGTGCGGGTCATCGACGGCGGCTGCACGTGCTCGGCGTCGGCGAGCGCGCCCGGGGTCAGCGGCCCCTCGCGGAGCAGCATCGCCAGGACGTTGAACTGCGGGTCGGGCAGGTCGGCGGCACCGCGCCGGGACCTCACGCGGCGGGTGGCCTTGCCGAGCGCGACCCGCAGCTCCCCGGCGAGCGTCGAGGGCCTGCACTGCGCACTCCCGATCCGCCCGCTCTCGTCACCCACGATCCTTACCTTAACTCATTACCTTCGCTAACCACACCCGCCTGCCGCGCACACCCCTCCCCCCTCCCCTCCCTCTGCGCTCTCCCTCGCCTCGGGACCGCCGAGATCGCAGAACGCGGCTGCGCAGCGCGCGTGTACACAACCCGAGATCGCGATCTCGGTGGGCCGGGGCTGGGGCTGGGGTTGAGGCTGGGGCTGGGCACGAGGCTTGGGCGGCACGGAGGCGAGCCCCGGGGTCCGGGCCGGGCGCGACACGCGAGGTCGGGCCCGGCGCGACACGCGGGGCCGGGCCGGGCGCGACGCGCGGCGCTGCGTCCACAGGCGCGAGGCCGCTGTCGGGACCTGGGCTCCGGTCGCGGGAGGGTGAGGCACATGCCCCGCCCCGACCGTCCGTTGCCGCCCGACCTGCGCCGGGCCCCCTTCGCCGTCGCCACCGCGCTCGACCGCGGCCTGTCGGTCGACGAGCTGCGCCGGGCTCCGCGTCCCGACACCGGGGGTGCGCGCTCCCGGCCCCGCACCGGACCGCTCGGACGTCCGGGCCCGTTGCACGGAGCTGCTGCCCGTGCTCCCGCCCGACGCGGTGTTCTCGGACAGCACGGCCCTCGCGCTCATCGGCGTCGACCTGCCGTTCGGCATCGACGTCCGCGAGGACGTGCACGTCCAGGTCGGACGAGGCACGTCGTTCCCCCGGCGGGTGGGCGTCAGCGGGCACCGGCGTGCGATCCCTGCCGCCGAGTCGATCCCCCTGCCCGGGGGACTGCGCGTCGTCCCGCCCGAGCGGGCGTGGACCCAGCTCGCCGTACGCCTGTCACGGCGGGAGCTGGTCGTGTGCGGTGATGCGCTCATGCGGAGGCGGGGGTCGGTGTGCTCGCCCGACCAGCTCCGCGCCGTCGTCGACGGTCTCCCCTCCGGCGCGCGCGGTGTCCGGCGGCTCCGCGCAGCACTCGAGGCGACACGCCCCGGCACGGAGTCGAGCATGGAGACCCGGCTCCGCCTGGTGCTCGTCGACGGCGGCCTGGCGTGCCCCGAGGTGAACGTGCCGGTCCTGTGCCGTGGCCTCGTGGTTGCGCGGCCCGATCTGTCGTACCCGGTGCAGCGGATCGCGATCGAGTACGACGGCGATGTGCACCGCACGGACAGACGAACCTGGCAACGCGATCTCCGGCGCCGCCACGAGCTGGAGTCGCTCGGGTGGAGCGTGATCACCTGCACTGCCGACGACGTGCTGCGCCACCCCGACCGACCGGTCACCTGGGTCCGACGCGCGCTCGCGCGAACGCGCCAGGGCGGCATCGAGATCGCAGAGTCGGGCTGAATCGGATCGACCGGCCCAGCCCGACTCTGCGATCTCGGCGCAGGTGTGCGGGCGCAGGTGTGCGGGCGCAGGTGTGCGGGTGCAGGTGCGCGGCTGGTGCAGGTGCAGGTGCAGGTGCAG
>DAMBCY010000082.1:0-3888 GCA_032056255.1 Cellulomonas sp.
GCCCTCGATCGAGATGTGGTTGTCGTCCCAGATCGCGATCAGGCTGCCGAGCTTCTGCGTGCCGGCGATGGACGAGGCCTCGGAGGAGACGCCCTCCTGCAGGTCGCCGTCGGAGGCGATCACGTAGATGTGGTGGTCGAACGGGCTGGTGCCCGGGGCGGCGTCGGGGTCGAGCAGGCCGCGCTCGCGGCGGGCCGCCATCGCGAAGCCCACCGCGGAGGAGATGCCCTGGCCGAGGGGGCCGGTGGTGATCTCGACGCCCTTGGTGTGCTTGTACTCCGGGTGGCCGGGGGTCTTGGACCCCCAGGTGCGCAGCGCCTCGATGTCCTCGAGCTCCAGGCCGAAGCCGGCGAGGTACAGCTGGATGTACTGCGTCAGCGAGGAGTGCCCGGCCGACAGGATGAACCGGTCCCGGCCCAGCCAGTGCGGGTCCGCGGGGTCGTGCCGCAGGACGTTCTGGTACAGCAGGTACGCCGCCGGGGCCAGGCTGATCGCCGTGCCCGGGTGGCCGTTGCCGACCTTCTCGACCGCGTCCGCGGCCAGGACACGGACCGTGTCCACGGCCCTGTGGTCGATCTCGGTCCAGCCGACCTGCTCGGCCAGGGGAGCCTTCGCGTTCACCGCACCTCATCTCCGCCCGGACCGGCGGCCCGGGGCATCGGGGGTCTCGCCCGCGATCGTGGAGCAGTCGCCGACAGACGCTCACAGACGCTGTCGGCATGCGGGCACTGCCTCCGAGCCTAGACTCCCGGGGGCCCTGCTCCGGAACGAGCGGGGCGAACCGGGGGCGGCAGGGACCCCGGCGGTCACCCGACGCGGTCCGGCCGCGCCCGCCCCGCGAGCCCCGGGCCTGCACCTCCGTCCGCCTCGTGGGACCGGTGGCCGACTGGCGGACAGCCGTCTCGGGCGTCGGACGGTTGACCTACCCTTGACCGGTGACCGACCCCCAGCCCTCCCGTGAGGCCCGTAGCGGCCTCGCACGCCACGAGGTCCCCGACCCGTTGCGCAACGACGTCCGGATGCTCGGCGAGTTCCTCGGCCGCGTCATCCGGGAGTCCGGTGGTGACGACCTCTTCGACGACGTCGAGCGCGTCCGCGCGCTGACGATCCGTGCCCACGACGACCAGGACCTCGCGGCGCTCGCCGAGGCCGAGGAGCTGGTCGACTCCTTCACGATCGAACGGGCGCAGCAGGTGGCGCGCGCGTTCACCTGCTACTTCCACCTCGCCAACCTGGCCGAGGAGCACCACCGGGTGCGCGTGCTGCGCGACCGCGAGGCGGAGCTGCCGGCCGGCGAGCTGATGCAGGACGACTCGCTGCCCGCGGCGATCGACGCCCTGGCCCGGGAGGTCGGGCGGGACGAGGCGCTGCGGCGCCTGCAGGAGCTGGAGTTCCGCCCCGTCCTGACGGCGCACCCCACGGAGGCCCGCCGGCGCTCGGTGTCGCGGTCCATCCGGCGGATCTCCGACCTGCTGGCGGAGCGCGACGCGCTGGCCGCCGGCGGCACCTCCCGCGCGGAGAACGACCGCCGGGTGCTCGAGGAGATCGACACCCTCTGGCGCACGTCGCCGCTGCGGACGCAGAAGCCGACGGTGCTGGACGAGGTCCGGACCGTGATGAACGTGTTCGACACCACGCTGTTCGAGACGTTCCCGGCCGTGTACCGCCGGCTGGACGACTGGCTGACGGGTGGGGGCGCCGGGCAGGAGCAGCCGAAGGCCCGCCCGTTCGTGCGCCTCGGCTCCTGGATCGGCGGCGACCGCGACGGCAACCCGAACGTCACCGCCGAGGTGACCCGTGCCGCCGCCGCGCTGGCGAACGAGCACGTCCTGACGGCGCTCGAGGAATCGGCCCGCCGGATCTCGGCGAAGCTCACGCTGGACGCCACGGGCACCCCGGCCTCGGCCGAGCTCACGGCCCTGTGGCACCGGCAGCGCGACCTCTCCGAGACCGCCGCGGCGAAGGCCGCGGACGAGGTCAAGGACCAGCCGCACCGGCGCGCGCTGCGCATGACGGCCGAGCGGCTCGCGGCCACCCGCCGCCGGGACGCCGACCTGTCGTACTCCGGCCCGGAGGAGCTGCTCGCCGACCTCGCGGTCGTGCAGCGCTCGCTGATCGCCGCCGGGGCGACCCGCGCCGCGTACGGGGACCTGCAGCGCCTGGTCTGGCAGGTGGAGACCTTCGGGTTCCACCTCGCCGAGCTCGAGGTGCGCCAGCACTCCCAGGTGCACGCCGCCGCGCTCGCGGACGTCGAGGAGCACGGCGTCGACGGCGAGCTGCAGCCGCGCACGGTGGAGGTGCTGGACACCTTCCGTGCGCTCGGCGCCGTGCAGCGCCGCTACGGCGTCGCGGCCGCCCGCCGGTACATCGTGTCGTTCACGCAGGCACCCGAGCACCTGGCCACCGTCTACCGGCTGGCCGAGCTGGTGTTCCCGGACCCGGCGACCCGTCCGGTCATCGACGCGATCCCGCTGTTCGAGACCTTCGCGGACCTCGAGGCCAGCGTGGACATCCTCGAGGCGATGCTCACGCTCCCCGCGGTGCAGGCGCGCCTGGCCGAGAACGGCCGGCACGTCGAGGTCATGCTCGGCTACTCGGACTCGTCGAAGGACGTCGGGCCGGTGGCCGCGACCCTCGCGCTCGACGTCGCCCAGAGCCGGATCGCGCAGTGGGGCCACAAGCACGACCTGCGCCTCACCCTGTTCCACGGCCGTGGCGGCGCCCTCGGCCGCGGCGGCGGCCCGGCCAACCGCGCGGTGCTGGCCCAGCCCCCGGGCTCGGTCGACGGCCGGTTCAAGCTCACCGAGCAGGGCGAGGTCATCTTCGCCCGGTACGGCAACCCGGTCATCGGTGCGCGGCACATCGAGCAGGTCGCGGCCGCGACCCTGCTGGCCGGTGCGCCCTCGACGGAGCAGCGCAACGCCGACGCCACGGTGCGGTTCGCCGACCTCGCCGCCGCGCTCGACTCCTCGTCGCGCACCCGGTTCTACGAGCTGGTCCGCGCCGAGGGTTTCCCGCAGTGGTTCGCCCAGGTGACGCCGCTGGAGGAGATCGGGCTGCTGCCGATCGGCTCCCGTCCCGCGCGCCGCGGGCTGTCCGTCGAGTCGCTGGACGACCTGCGGGCGATCCCGTGGGTGTTCTCCTGGTCGCAGGCCCGCACGAACCTGGCCGGCTGGTTCGGGCTGGGCACCGCGCTCACCTCGATCGGCGACCTCGCCGAGCTGCAGGCCGCGTACGCCGACTGGCCCCTGTTCAGCACGATGATCGACAACGTCGAGATGTCGCTGGCGAAGACCGACGAGCGCCTGGCCCAGCGGTACCTGGCGCTGGGCGACCGGGACGACCTCGCGGGGCTCGTGATCGAGGAGATGGCGCTGACCCGGCACTGGGTGCTGGCGATCACCGGTTCCGACAGCATCCTGGCCCGCCGGCGCATCCTCGGCCGCGCCGTGCAGCTGCGCAGCCCGTACGTCGACGCGCTGTCGCTGCTGCAGATCCGGGCGCTGCGAGCGCTGCGGACCGGCGAGTCGCAGGACCTCGACGAGGACAACAAGCGGTTGCTGCTGCTCACCGTGAGCGGCGTGGCCGCCGGTCTGCAGAACACCGGCTGACCGTCTCGGCCC
Organism: Cellulomonas sp.; assembly: GCA_032056255.1. Classification (GTDB taxonomy): domain Bacteria; phylum Actinomycetota; class Actinomycetes; order Actinomycetales; family Cellulomonadaceae; genus Cellulomonas. The sequence continues at coordinate 3,624 of DAMBCY010000082.1, forward strand.
CGCACGCGGGTCGCCGAGGGAGGGCTCGCCCGCCCATGGAGGGCTCGGGCCGCCGAGGGAGGCGGACCCGGAGCCCTCCCTCGGCGCGCCGGGGCCACCCTCGGCGCGCGGGTGGCACCGAGGGGATCAGGGCCAGAGGCGGCGGGACGCCAGGTCCGCGCCCTCGACGAGGGTGGCGAGCTTGGCCCAGGCGATCTGGTGGTGGATGCGGCCACCGAGGCCGCAGTCCGTGGACGCCACGACGTTCTCCCGGCCGACCAGGCGG
>DAMBCY010000082.1:3898-12945 GCA_032056255.1 Cellulomonas sp.
AAGCGCTCGATGCGGTCGGCGACGAGCTCGGGGTGCTCGACGACGTTGGTCGCGTGGCCGACGACGCCCGGCAGGATCAGCTTGCCCTCGGGCAGCTCGACGTCCTCCCAGACCCGCCACTCGTGCTCGTGCCGGACGTTCGCGGCCTCGAACGAGTACGCGCCCGCGTCGACCTTCAGCATGGTGCGGACGATGTCCGCCATGGGCAGGTCGGTGGTGTGCGGGCCGTGCCACGAACCCCAGCACAGGTGGTACCGGATGCGGTCCTGCGGCAGCCCGCGCAGCGCGTGGTTCAGGGCCTCGACGCGGAGCTCGGTGAACCGCACGTAGTCCTCGACGGACGGCTCCGGGGTGATCTGGTCCCAGTTCTCGGCCATCGACGGGTCGTCGATCTGCAGCACCAGGCCGGCGTCGATGATCGCGACGTACTCCTCGCGCAGCGCGTCGGCCAGCGCCCAGACGTACTCCTCGTCGGTGCCGTAGAACTCGTTGTCCATCCGCGCGGCGGAGCCGGGGGCGATCGACGTGACGAAGCCCTCCGCGGCACCGGTGGCGTCGAGCGCCGCGCGCAGGTTGGTCACGTCCTGGGCGACGGCGTCCTGGCCGGTGTAGGACAGCGGCTCGACGGCGGTGGGGAACGGCTTGGGGTCGCCGCCGTGGAACACGCCGCTGGTCGGGTCGGCGTAGGCCTCCTCGAACGCGGCGCGGTCGCGGCGCCGGCCGAAGCCCGTCACCCGGACGTCGCCCGGGCCGGACTGCACGTCCTTGAGGATCCAGGACGCGCCGTCGCGGAGCTCCAGGCCGCCGAGGCGCTGGAACGAGTACGACCACCAGGCGCCGTAGTCGATGGCGCTGCTCATCGCCTTGCCGAACTCGCCGTCACCGGGCACCGAGATGCCCAGGTCGACCTGGCGCCGGACGAGCCCGGTGACCGCGTCCGTCAGCAGCTCGGCGTAGCCCGCCGGGTCGTCGCCGGCCTCGCGTGCGGCGTTCGCGGCGATCAGCCCGGGCGTGCGCGGCAGGCTGCCGGCGTGCGTGGTGAGGATGCGGTCGGTGCTGCGGATCATCGGGTCTCCCGGCTCGGCGAGGGCGTCGGCGTCATCGTGGCACAGCGCCCGCGCCGGTCCCGGGGCGGTCCAGGGTCCGGTCCACCGGCCGGTCAGGCGCCCGTCACAGGCGTGGCAGCACCAGCTCGCGCACCTGCTTGCGGAGCACCTTGCCGAGCATCGAGCGGGGCGTGTCCTCGATGGCGACGACCCGCTGCGGCACCTTGTACGCGGCCAGGTGCTCCCGGCAGTACGCCCGCAGCGCGGCCTCGTCCAGCGTGACGCCGGGCTCGAGCTCGACGGCCGCGACGACCAGCTCGCCGCCGCGCTCCAGCGGCTTGCCGATCACGGCCGCGTCGGCGACCGACGGGTGGCCGCGCAGCACCGCCTCGACCTCCGACGGCGAGACGTTGAAGCCGCCGGTGATGATGAGCTCCTTCGCGCGGTCGACGATCGTCGTGAACCCCTCGGGGTCGACCGTGACGATGTCGCCCGTGCGCAGCCAGCCGCCCGGCAGCAGCGTGGCCGCGGTCTCCTGCTCGTCGTTCCAGTAGCCCGCGAACACCTGGGGGCCGTGCAGCAGCAGCTCGCCGGGCTCGCCCTGCGGCACGTCGACCGACGGGTCCTCGGGATCGACCACCCGCATGCTGGTGGACGGGAACGGGACGCCGATGGTGCCGGTGCGCCGGGTCGGGTGGAACGGGTTGCCGAGGGCGACGGGCGAGGACTCCGTCATGCCGTAGCCCTCGACCAGCAGGCCGCCGGACAACGACTCCCACAGCTCGACGGTCGCGTCGGGCAGGTTCATCGCCCCCGAGATGCAGAACCGGCACGACCGCAGCGAGATGCCGCGCTCCTTGGCCGCCATCGCGGTGCGCTCGTAGATCGGCGGGACCGCGCAGTACACGGTGGCGGGGGACGTCTTCATCGCGTCGAGCACGAGCGTCGTGTCGAACTTCGGGAACAGGACGATCAGCGCCTGCTTCCGGATGCCGTACGTGAGGTACAGGGTCATGCCGAACGCGTGGAACATCGGCAGGATCGCGTAGAAGATCTCCTTGCGGTACTCCGCGCCGTGCATCCACGCCTCGCCCTGCAGCGCGTTCGCGTACAGGTTGAGGTGGGTGAGCATCGCGCCCTTGGGGCGGCCGGTGGTGCCCGACGTGTACTGGATCGCCGCGAGGTCGGTGACGGCGGGCCGCGGGTGGTCGGTCGCCAGCGGGCCGTGGGACAGCAGGTCCTCCCACGGGATCGTGCCGGGCGCCGGCGCGGTCAGCGACGCGCGGGTCGCGCGCAGGCTCGGGACCGGCAGCGACAGCGCGGCCCGCTTCACCCGCGGGAACGCCCGCAGCAGGTTCACCGACACGATGTGGTCGAGCGGCACGTCCGACGGGAACCCGCGCAGCTGCTCGACGGCCTTGTCCCAGGCGATGACGACGCGCGCCTGGTGGTCCTCGAACTGGTGGCGCAGCTCGCGCGAGGTGTACAGCGGGTTGTGCTCGACGACGACCGCGCCCAGGCGGAGCACCGCGTAGAACGCGACGACGTGCTGCGGGCAGTTCGGCAGCAGCAGGGCGACGCGGTCCCGGGCCTTCACGCCGAGCCGGCGCAGACCCTCCGCGGCGCGCTCGACCTGCTCGCCGAGCTCGGCGTACGTGGTGCGGCGGCCGAAGAACTCCAGCGCCGGGTGGTCACCGGCCTCCGCGACCGAGCGCTCCAGCATCGACACCAGCGAGTCGGTGGGGAGCTCGATGTCGGCGGGGACGCCGGGCTGGTACTGCGCGACCCAGGGGCGGTCGTCGGTCGAGGTCATGCGGACATTCTGGCGTCCCCCGGGCCGCGACGGACGCCGAACGTCCCACCGGATCGGCGGGCGGGCGCCTCAGCCCAGGCGCGGTGCGCCGAGCGGGACCCGCTGGGCCAGGTCGCGCAGCACGTCCATGAGGATGCGGTTGAACGCGACCGGCGCGTGGCTGTTCACGTCGTGGCCCGCGCCGGGCACCACCCACTGCCGGGCCCCGGGGTGCGCGCCCAGGTACCGGCGGGCGCCGAACCGCAGCGGGTCGCGCGCGCCGTTGACCAGCCACACCGGCAGGACGAGCCGGCGCAGGTCGCGCAGCGGCGAGTACCCGTGCAGCGCCGCCAGCATGTCGGTGACGACGTGCCAGGTGCCGCCGCCCAGCCCCAGCGCCGGCACCACGTGGTGCGACGCCCGCCGGTACGCGCGCAGGGGCTTGCCCCGCAGGTCCGTCGAGCAGCCGGCGAGCACGACCCCGGCCAGCCGGTCCTCGTGCCGCGCGGCGTACGCCAGGGACATGTAGCCGCCCAGCGACAGCCCGACGAGCAGCGGGGGCTCGTCGCAGGCGCGGACGGCGGCGTCGATCGCCGCGAGGCCGCCCTCGAACGTGAACCGCTCGCCGGCCCGCGTGCCGTGACCGGGCAGGTCGATCGCGGACGAGGGGTGGCCGCCCTCCGTGAGCGCGCGGACCTGGTCGTCCCAGATCGCGGAGGAGGTGCGGGTGCCGTGCACGAGCACGATGGGGTGCGGGCTGCTGGACATGCGCCCTTCCGGGGAGGGTGCGCGCGGCGCGGGGGGCCGGCGTCGGGGCGCCGCGGCGAGGTCCGTGCCGCGGGACGCGGACACGGTAACCGCTCCGGCTGGACGCCGCCTGGGTGCGGGCGGGTCCACCCGGGTGAGGTCCGTCACGCCCCGAGCGCGCCGGGACGTCAGGACCCGAGCAGCCCCCGGCGGTGCGCGACGGTCACGGCCTCGGCCCGGCCACCCGCCCCCAGCTTGTCCAGCACCCGGGACACGTGCACGGAAACCGTCTTGCCGCTGATGAACAGCCGCTCGCCGATCTGCCGGTTGCTCAGCCCCTCGGCGACCAGGGCCAGCACCTCCGCCTCGCGGGCCGTGAGCACGCCGGTCCCGGTGAGGGCGACTCCGGGCAGGTCGAGCCGCGCCCGGCGGGCCAGGTCCGTGATCGCGGTGACCAGCGGTGCGGCGCCCATCGCCCGGGCGTCGGCGAGGGCCGCGGCGGCCTCGGTGCGCGCCGGGTCCCGGTCGCCCGCCGCGACGAGCGCCTCCGCCCAGCGCCAGCGCGTCCGGGCGTGCTCGTAGCGGTAGCCGTAGTCGAACGCCTCCGTCGCACGCCGCCAGGCCTGCGGGTCGGCGGTGCCGGTGAGCCGGGCGTGCTCGGCGTGCGCCCGGGCCAGCCACGCCCGGCCCTCCGGACCGAGCTGCCCGCCGCGCGGCCGGCCGCGGTCCGCGGTGACGACCGCCCGGTTCAGCAGCCGGGCGCCGGTCTCCAGGCGCGCCGCGGGGTCGTGGCCCGCGAGGCGGTCCGCCGCGGCCTGGTCGGCCAGCGCGGCGATCCCCAGCGCCGACAGCCAGATGCCGCCGAGGAAGTAGTCGGACCACACCCGGCTGATCTCGTCGATGAGCTCGTGCGCGAGCGCGACCGCCTCGTCCAGCCGGCCGGCCCACGTGAGGGCGTCGACGGAGCAGCCGCCGGCGACGAGGGTGATCATCGTGTCGCCGTGCGGGCCGCGCAGCAGCTCGAGGCTGCGGTCGGCGGCGCCGGCGTCCCCGCGCGCCACGGCCGCGTAGGTCTCGACCCCGGCGACGACCGACTCCGCGCGCGGCGGCCCGGGGTCGGCGGTCGGGGCCGGTGGCGTGAGGTCGCCGCGCGCGTAGCGCACGATCTCCTCGAACAGCCGCAGCTCCACGCCGTACGGGCTCCAGGTCAGGCCCGAGCGGGCGGCGAGCTCCCGGCCGGCGGCGGTGATCGTCGCGGCCTCCGGCAGCGCGCCGGCGTAGAACCGGTTCGCGGCCAGGTTGTAGGTGCAGCGCAGCTCGGTCATCACGTCCCGCGCGTCCCGCGCCCGGCGCAGCGCGACGCTCAGCAGCTCCGCCGCCCGGTCCGCGTCGTCCACCACCAGGACCGCGAGGGAGATCAGCGCGTCCGCCTCCGCGTCGGCGGCCCCGGCGGCGCGGGCCTCCGCGACCGCGGCCGTCGCGGACCGCTCCGCCTGGTCGTCGAGGTCCGAGTTCAAGGCCGCACGGGCGTGCGTCGCGAGCGCCCACGCGCGGTCGGCGCTCGGCGCGTGCGCGGGGTCGCCGGGGGCGCCCGGCCGGCCCAGCTGGTCCGGGTCGGCCGGGTGGCCGGGTTGGTCGGGGCCGTCACGGCCACCCGGGCGGGCCGGGTCGTCGGGACGGGCCGGGTCGCCGGGGCGGGCCGGGTCGCCGGGTCGGGTCAGGTCGTGCGGGCGGGCCAGGTCCGCCAGCGCCCGGTCCGTCTCCCGGAGCGCCTCGTCGACCCGCTCCGCGCCGAGCAGGTGCCGGGCGAGCGTGGTGCGCAGCGCCGCGACCCGGCGCGCGGTGGCACCGTCCGGGGGACCGGCCGGCTGCTCGACGGCACCGACCGCCTCCCGCGCCATCGCCACGGCCCGGTCCGCGAGACCCGCCCGGCCGCCCGCAGCCGCGGCGGCGAGCAGCACGTCCACCCGCTCCTCGCCCAGGTCGTCGGCCGCGGACGGCACGCTCGGCCACAGCCGCAACACGGTCTCGAGGTGCCGCAGCTCCTCCGCCGGGGCGAGGACCCGGCCCGCCTCGCGCGCGGCCTCGCGGGAGGCCCGCAGGGCCACGGCGTTGTCGTGCGAGAGCAGGGCGTGGTGCGCGCGCTCCGCGGCTGTCGCGAGACCCGGCTCCGCGGCCGACGCGCGCAGGTACTCGCGGTGCAGGGCGACCTGCTCGCCCGGCAGCAGGTCGGAGTACACCGCCTCCGCGAGCAGGGCGTGCCGGAACGCGATGCGGCCGTCCTCGCCCGCGAGCACCTGGTGCGCGACGGCGTCCCGCAGCGCGGCGTCGAACGCCGCGTGCCGGTCCGGCTCCGCGACCGGGTCGCGGCCCTCGCGCGCGCCCTGCCCCACGACGACGGCCCGCAGCAGCGGCTCCTCCACCCGGCGTCCCGCGGCGGACGCCGCGCGCGCCAGCGCCTGCACCCCCGGGTCGAGCTGCTCCAGCCGGGCGCGGAGCACGTCCGCGAGCGTCCCCGGCAGGTCCTGCGGCGCCTCGAGCAGCTCCTCCGCGAAGTAGGCGTTCCCCTCCGAGCGCAGCAGGATGCGCCGCAACGCGTCCTCGGCCAGCGGCCGGCCCGCCAGCGCGGTCGTGAACGCACGCAGCTCGTCGGGGGTGAACGGCGGCAGGTCGATGCGCTCGACGCGCGGATGCCGGCCCAGCTCCGCCAGCACGGGGCGCAGCGGGTGCCGCCGGTGCAGGTCGTCCGCGCGGTAGGACCCGACGAGCAGCACGGGCTCGGTCCGCAGCCGCGCCACGAGGAACCGCAGCAGGTCGCGGCTCGACGAGTCCGCCCAGTGCAGGTCCTCCAGCACCAGCACCAGCGGGGCGTCCCGCCGTCCGGCCGCCGCGAGCGCCGCGGCGACGCCGTCGAACAGCTGCAGGCGCTCGGCCTGATCGTCCGCGCTCGCGGGCTCGGCGCCCGCGGACGGCAGCAGCCGCCCGAGCGCGGGCCGGGCCGCGACGACCTCGCCGACGCCCGGGCAGCCGTCCTCGACGAGCTGGCGCAGCGCCTCCGCGAACGGCAGGTAGGGCAGGCCGATCTCGCCGAGGTCGATGCAGTGGCCGACCACGACGGTCGCGCCGCGCTCGCCCGCGATCCGCGCCGTGTGCGTGATCAGGCGGGTCTTGCCCACGCCCGCGTCGGCGCCGAGCAGCACCAGGCCGGGCTCCCCGGCACCGGCGCGCTCGACCGCGGCGAGCAGCGCGGCGACCTGCTCGTCGCGCGCGACGAACGGGCGGGCCACCGACCGGGTCATGGGGTCGATGGTGTCAGCCGCCACCGACATGCGTCTCCCTCGTGCTGCGTCGGACCGGTCGGACCGGTCGGTCCGACCTCCTGGTCGTGCTCCCGCGTCAGCGGCGCCGGCGGCGCCAGCGCCAGCCCAGGTCCGACCCGCGCACCGCGGCGCGCACGACCTCCTGCCGGTAGGCCACCTCGGCCTCGAGCGCCGGTCCCCAGATGGTGTCCATGTCGTCCCTCCCTGTCCTCGTGCCGGGCCTCGTCGGTCCTGCTCCCGGCACGTCCCACACTGGTGCTGAGGCGGCCGGCCGGGGATCGGTCGACCGCCCGGTCCTGGGGCGCGGCCGGGGGACCGGGCGGGCCTGAGGTGGGGCTGAGGTGCCCTGAGGTGGGCTGAGGCGGGCTGAGGCGGGGGCCGCGACGGCGTCGGGTCAGGGGCGGGTCAGGGGTGGATCAGGGTCCGTCCCGGATGTGCCGCGGCCCGCGGGGCGGCACCGTAGGGGGTGTCGCCGAACGCGACGCCCCGAACCCGACAGGAGTGACGAACGATGACCGGCATCTACGAGTCCATGTGGCGAAACGGCCTGGTCCGGCCGCTGGACGGCCGGGTGCTCGGCGGCGTGTGCGCCGGCCTCGCGCGGCGGTTCGGCATGGACGCGTGGCCGATGCGCTGGCTGTTCCTCATCGTGCTGGTCGTGCTGCCCGGCAGCCCGCTGCTCATCTACCCCCTGCTGTGGATCTTCCTGCCGGGCGAGGACTGGGTCGCCCGCGTGCACGGCCCGTCCGCGTACGGCCAGGCGTTCCCCGGCGCGCCGGCGCAGCGCCCGTACGGCGCGGACGGCCCGCAGGCTCCCCAGGACCCCGCCGTCGGCCCGCGCTGACGCGTCGACCGACCAGCGCGTCGTCCCGCGGGGCCGGGAGGAGGGACCCGGTCCCGCGGAGCCTCCGCGGGGACGCCTCGACGGGGCACCCGGTCGCCGGGTGCACGCCGCCCGGCCCGGCCGGCCCGCCGAGCAGCGCCCCGCCGAGCAGCGCCCCGCCGACCAGCGCCCCGCCCCCGGCGCCCTACGCGCGGACCACCACCGTGCGCAGGGCACCGACCGTGCCCGTGCCCGTGCCCGGGTCGTCGCGGACCAGCGGGGTGTCCGCCGGCGTCAGCCGAGCAGCTCGACCGTGACCTCCCAGGCGAGGTCGTCGAGGATCTCCGCGGCGTGCGTGTGCGCCGCGCGGACGGCGGTCTCCATGTCGGGCGCCTCGCCGCGCAGCGCGAACGTCACCGGGCCGCCGGCGAACCCCGGCGGGGCGTCGTCGCGGAGCGCCCCGAGCGCGTCGGCCATCCCCGCACGCGTCTCGTCGTCGGGCACGTCGGGGACGGTGAGGTGGGCGACGTAGTCGGGCATGGCACCCATCGTGCCGCAGACCACCCACACACCCGCCGCACCCGCGCCCGCCGCACCTGCGCCCGCCCGCCTGCGCTCGCCCGCGCCCGCCCGCGCCCGCCCGCCCGCGCGTCCCACGCTGACGAGATCGCCGTAGATGGGGGTTTCCGCGCCCCGAAACCCCCATCTACGGCAATCTCGTCGGCTGGTCGGGCCGGGGCTCCGGCGGTCGCACCGCCGCCGCGGACCCGGGCACCGCCACCGCGGCCACGACCGCCCCGCCCGCCATCAGCACGCCGCACGCGACCATCGCGAGAGGGTGGGCGTCCACGAGCACGGCGGGGTCGGACAGCCCGGCACCCACGCCGGCGACCAGCGGCAGCACGGCCACCGCGAGCAGGCCCGCGACGCGCGCGACGGCGTTGTTGGTGGCCGAGGCCACGCCCGCGAGGTGGTCCGGGGCGGCGTCGAGGGCGGTCGCGGTGAGCGGTGCGACGGTGAGGACGAGCCCGGCACCGACGACGACCACGCCGGGCAGGACCCCGGTCGCGTAGGTCGTCCCGGGGCCGATCCCGGCGAGGAGCAGCGCCCCGCCCCCGGCCAGCAGCGGCCCGAGCGTCATCGGGATGCGCGGCCCGATCCGGGCGCCGAGCGCCCCGCCGCGTGCCGACAGCAGCAGCATCAGCAGGGTGGCGGGCAGGGCCGCGATCCCGACGGCCAGGGGCGACCACCCGGTGACGACCTGGAGCGTCACGGGGAGGAAGAAGAAGATGCCGGTGAGCGCGGCGTAGACGAGCAGC
>DAMBCY010000083.1:0-11502 GCA_032056255.1 Cellulomonas sp.
CGTGGAAGACGAGCACGAGGTCGCGCGGACCCTCGGCGCTCGGGGGCTCGACCAGGGTGTACGTCCGTCGGCGGCCGTCCACGTCGATCTCGTGCTGCATCTGCGGGTCCTCGTCGTCCGGGGGCACGCGCGGGCGGTGGCGTGCGACGTGGACGCTAGACTTTGACATCGTGTCAAGGTCAAGCCGCCCCGGGAGATCCCGTGAACATCGGTGAGCTGAGTGCCCGCAGCGGCGTCAGCGCCCGGTCGATCCGGTACTACGAGCAGGTCGGCCTCATCGAGGCGGGCCGGGCCGGGAACGGCTACCGGTACTACGACGAGCGCGCGGTCGACGCGGTGCGCACCATCCGCTCGATGTTCGACCTCGGGTTCGCGCGCGACGACGTCCGGGCGGTCCTCGGGTGCGCCTCGGGTGACGCGCAGCCTCTCGACCACGAGGTGGCCCGCGACGCCATGCGCGGGGTGCGCGACGACATCGCCGGGCGGATCGACGAGCTGACGCGGACCAGGCGCGCGCTCGATCGGTTCCTCGACCGGACCGCGCCGCGGCCCTGAGCCGCGCGCCGACGTGCCGCGCGGCGCCCGCCTGCCGATCGGCACGACGACCCCGCTCCCCCGCCACGCAGCGCCGCGCGGGGCCGCGCAGGGCCGCCCCAAGCCGCCCAGGGCCGACAATGGGCCGATGGGCACCGGAGACTTCGACCTGACGACGGACGAGCTGCGGACGGTCGTCCGGTTCGCCCTCGGCTGCGCCGAGGGGTTGCTTCCCGAGTTCGAGGCCGTCGCTCCGGACGACTCGCGGCCGCGCCACGCGATCGACGCCGCGAGCACGTTCGCCGGCGGCGCTCCTCGGACGGCGCTGCAGCGGACGGCCGCCGTCGCGTCGCACCGCGCAGCCCGCGACGTCGCCACCGAGCCCGCACAGCTCGCCGCGCTCGCCTGCGGCGACGCCGCGGCAGCGGCCTACCTCCACCCGATCGCGAAGGGGACGCAGGTCGGGCACATCCTCCGTGCCGCCGCGTGCGCCGCGCGGGTGGCCGAGCTCCGGTCGGGCCCCGCGGGCGGCGAGGCCGTGCGCGTGCTCGCCGAGCGGGCCGCTCCCCCGCTGCGCGAGATCCTGCTCCGGTACCCGCCCGCGCCACGTGGTCGCTCGCGGGTCTCCCAGCTCCTGTGCGACCTCGACGCCGCGATCCGGGACCGGAGCGACGGGCACGGGTGAGGTCGCCGGTGCAGGGCCGGGCGAGCCGCCCCGCTCAGGGCGTCGCAGCGCGCTGACGCGCTCTCCTGGCCGCCCGTGCGCTGATCGGCGCCGCCGTCGCGGTGAAGACCAGGGCGAGCGCTGCGACGCCGGCCATCGCGCCGCGGAGGCCGGCGCTCTCGGCCAGCACGCCCACGTACGCCGGGCCGAGCAGGAAGCCGAGGTAGGCGGTGGCGGCGACGGCGGAGGTGGCTCGGCCGTGCTGAGCAGGGTCGGTGCCGCGCAGGCTGCGGCTCAGCAGGGTGGGGAACAGCGTCGCGGTACCCAGGGCGGCCAGCACCAGCCCGGCCAGGGCCACGGTGACCGAGGGGGCGGCGGCCAGCACCGCGCTGCCCGCGGTGGCCAGCGTGCCCCCGCCGACCAGCACGGCGGTCGGGTGGCTGCGGGAGAGTGGTGCCAGGCTCAGGCGCGCCAGGGCGGCGGTGGCGGCGAAGGTGGCCGGCGCCGCGGCCGCCAGCTGGGGCGAGGCGCTGAAGATGTCGGTGAGCACCACCGCGCCCCAGCTCTGGTGGGCGTTCTCGACGGCGTAGGCCAGCGCGGCCACCAGTCCCACGACGAGCAGCGGTGAGGCGGGGCCGATCCGGCGTCGCAGACCCGTGAGCGTCCCCCCGCCACGGGACGGGGCCGCGGGGTCGCCGGCCGGTGCCTCTCGTTCCTCGTCGGCGGATCCGTCGGCGCGGGACGGACGCTGCGGCGACGGGCTGGTCGCGTGGGCGGCCGCTGCCAGGGCGAGCACCGCCGCGGCGACCAGGGCGAAGGCCGCCGGCAGCGAGAGTCCCGCGCCGAGCAGCGCTCCGGTGGACAGGCTGGCGACGACCACGCCGACGGAGAACAGCCCGTGCGCACGCGTGAGCAGTGGGGTGGCGGTGACGTGCTCCGCCCGCCCGGCCAGCGTGTTGATGGCGACGTCCGCCGCACCGGAGGCGGCGCCGACCGCGAGCATCCCGACGACCAGCCGGACCATCCCGTCGGCGCAGACGGCGACCAGCACACCCGCGCCGGCCAGCGCCGCCAGCAGCCATGCCCCGACACGGAGTCCGAAGCGGTCCACCGCCCGCCCGGTGACCGCCATCGACGGGAGCGCGCCCAGGCCGACGAAGAGCAGCGCGGTGCCCAGCTGGCCCTCGTCGACGCCCGCCCGGGTGCGCAGCGCGGGTAGCGCAGCACCCCAGGCGCCCCAGAAGATCCCGAAGGCGGTGAACGCCGCGTAGGGCGCCCAGGTGGCGCGGGCCCGGAGCGCGGGTGGCTGGTGATCGGGAGGAACCGTGTCGCCGCTCATGGATCGTAACGTTACACACGTAGACTGTCGGCGTGACCGCACCCGCCCGACGACGCCCCACGGTGAGAGATGTCGCCGAGGCGGCCGGGGTCGCCCCGATGACCGTCTCCTACACGTTCAACCAGCCCGCACGGGTCGCGGCGGCCACCCGGACCCGGGTGCGGGAGGCGGCTGACCGGCTGGGGTACCACCCCGACCGCACCGCCCGCGCACTGCGCTCGGGGCGCGCCCAGCAGCTGGGGGTGGTGGTCGGCGAGCACCTGTCCTACCTGTTCGACGACCCGCAGGCGGCGCAGTTCCTGGCCGGCGTCGCCGACGTCTGCGTCGGCGAGGACCTCGGCGTCGTGCTGATCCCCACCCGGGGAGATGCGTCCGACGTCGACCGCGTGCTGTCGGCGGGGGTGGACGGCTACGTGCTGTGGACCACCGTGGCCGACGACCCGGTGCTCGCTGCCGTCGCGACCAGCGGACGCCCCGCCGCCGTCCAGGGCGGTCCCGCGCACCCCGGCCTGGTGCGCATCGGGCCCGACGACCGCGCGGCGGCGGCAGCGGTCGCGGCGGCCACGCCGCTGGCGGAGGCGACCCCCGTCGTCATCAGCTTCCCGCTGGACCGGCACCGCACCGGCGGCGTCCTGCGCGGCCGCGACCTGCCCCCGGACCTGATGGACCCACGGGCGGTCCCCTTCCCCGTCACCGGGGCTCGTCTGGCCGGCTACCGGGACGCGCTGACCGCGGCCGGCCGGGAGTGGGAGGACGTGCGGATCGCGGTGGTGGAGCGCAACCAGCGCGAACGCGGTGAGGAGGCCGCCGCGGCGCTGCTGGACAGGCTCGAGGCTCCCGGCCCCGTGGTGGTGCTGGCGATGAGCGACGAGCTGGCGCTGGGGGCCAGCTCGACGGTGGTGCGCACGCGACGAGACGTGGTGCTCACGGGGTGGGACGGGTCGCGGGAAGCGACCACGTCAGGGATCTGGTCGGTGGCGGCCTCGTTGCGCGAGCAGGGACGTGCGTGCGCGCGAGCGGCGCTGTCGGGCGAGCCCGACCGGCACCCGACGCCCTGGGCCGTCGTCGGGCCCGGGTGACGGGCAGGGGTGACGGGCAGGGCGCGACCGGCAGGGCACGACCGGCACGGGCCGTCGGCGTCCCGGGGCGGGGCCCCGGTCGCGGGCGGTGACGCGTGCGCGCCGGGTCCTCCGGCGGTACCCGTGCGCCCTCACCGGCGTCCGAGACGCCCCGCCAGCCACCAGAGGCTCGCGTCGGCCTGCTCGAGCTGCATCCGGCGCAGGCCGGGCAGGCCGGGCGGATCGGGCAGATGACCGTCGCGCCAGGCACGCCCGGCGAGGCCGGCGAGCAGCACGTCGACACCGTCGCGGGGCGCGTCGCCCCACTCCGAGCCGTGCAGGAAGGCCTCGGGGTCGTGGTCGCCGTGCGCTCTCAGGTCGGGTCCGAGGCGCACCAGGTCGGCCCACCCGGGGGCCGTCCACCGGTGGGTCCAGTCCACCAGCCAGAGCCGGCCGCGGGGCTCGCGGACCACGTTGTCGGCACGCAGATCGCCGTGCTGCAGGGCCCCGCCCCCGCCCAGCCGGTCGCGCCACTCCCGCTCCAGCCCGGCCAGGCGCGGTACGTCGAGCCCGTACGGCAGGGCGACGCCGGCCACGTGGTCGACGGCGGGCCGGTCGGGATGACGGGGGTCGTCGAGGGCCGCCCAGCAGCCCAGCAGCGGCCGGAACGCGTCCGCGTACGGTGTCGTGCCGCCCACCGGGCTGGGGTCGAGCCGTTCGCGGAGGCGGTGGCTGAGCCGCTGCATCGCGGCGACGGCGTCGTCGTCCCACACCTCGACCGCCCCTCCGGGGACGTGGTCGTCGACCGCGACCGACCACCCGCCGACGACGCGGTGACCGCGCAGCGCCGGGCCGAGGTCACCGATCACCGGCGCGAGCTCGGCGCCCGTGGTCACCGCCGCACCGGCGGCGGTCCCGACCTCGCCGGCCTTGACGAAGACCGTGCCGCCCCGCGCGAGGTGCACCGTCGACGCCACGGACCTCGTGCAGCCGCCGGCCGCCGGCCGCTCGGCGGTGATCCGGTCCCCGGTCATGTCCTCCACGGCCGCGCCGAGGGTGGGCGCGGACCGGGACAGGCGCGGCCGACGGGACGACGGGGGTCCGGCCGGGCACATGCCGCGCACTCGACGAGGTACCCCGGGCGGCGAGGGACCTCCTCCCGGACCTCCGGGAGGACCTACGCCTCGCGTCCCGGCTGCGGCGTCGGTGTCCCGGCGCGCGCCATGTACCGGGAGAGCTCGTCCATGTGGTCGGTGGGGAGATAGCCCGTCGCGACGATGCGGCTGAGGTCGAGCTCGCTCGACGGGGGTCGCCCGGCCGCCGCCCTGCCCGCGACGTACTGCTCGGTCGGGACCCCGGTGACGTCGCCCGGGCTGCGCCCGGCTCGCTCGAAGACCGCGCGGGCGATCGCGGCCCAGCTCATCACCTCCCCGCTGTTCGTGAGGTTGTACGTCCCGTACGGCGCGCCGGTGCGCAGCAGGTGCACGATCCCCTCGGCCAGGGTCGACGTGAAGGTCAGGCGCCCGAGCTGGTCGTCGACGACCACGGGGTCGACGCCCCGGGCCGCCAGCGCGGTCATCGTGCGGACGAAGTTGCTGCCCTCTCCGACCACCCAGCTCGTGCGGACGAGGAAGTGCCGCTCGAGGTTGCCGACGACGAGGTCGCCGGCGGCCTTGCTCGCCCCGTACATGCCCAGCGGCGACTGCGGCTCGTCCTCGGTGTGCGGTGCGACCGAGCCGTCGAAGACGTAGTCGCTGGACACGTGCACCAGCGTGGTGCCGTGCCGCTGCGCCAGCCGGGCGAGCCGCGCCACGCCCTGCGCGTTCGTCGCCCAGGCGGCACGGCCCCCCGAGCGCGTCTCGGCCTCGTCCACCTTCGTGTACGCGGACGCGTTGATGATCGTCCCGTACCGGTCCCAGTCCCGGGACGCCTCGAACCCCGGCGCCGAGAGGTCCAGGTCCTCGCGCCGGGCGTACTCGGCGTCGGGCAGCTCGTGCCGCAGGGCTCTCCCCAGCTGCCCGTTCGCCCCGAGCACCAAGGTCGTCCCAGCAGGATCGCTCACGTCGGCAGCCTACCGACGAGGCGGGCCTAGCTCTCATCGACGGACCCCCGCCGAACCCCCTGGTCCGACCGGGCTCCGCGTCGTAGACTCCGGACACTCCGGACGAATCGCCCAGGTTGCCCCGTCTGCTCCGTCCGGGCCCGAGGAGATCGACGATGATCGCATCGACGGCAGCGCTCGCCCGCCACGGCCGCGAGCACGGCTACGCGGTGCCCGCGGTGAACGTGCTCGACGACCTGAGCCTGCGTGCCGTGGTCGCCGCGGCGGTCGGCGTGCAGGCTCCCCTGATCGTCCAGCTCTCGGTGAAGACCGTCCGGTCGACCGGCACCGAGCTGCTGACCACGATGTTCCGCCTCGCGACCCGCGACGCGCCCGTCCCGGTGGCCCTGCACCTGGACCACTGCCCCGACCGCGCGGTGATCGACGACGTGGTCGCCGCGCGGTGGTCGTCGGTGCTGTTCGACGCCTCCGACCGGGACCTGGAAACGGCCGAGCGGGAGACGGCGGAGGTCGTGGCGCAGGCGCACGCGGCCGGCCTGGACGTCGAGTCCGAGATCGAGAACATCGTGGGGGTCGAGGACGGGGTCGGGTCCGACGTAGCGCTGCACGCCTACGGCGTCGAGCAGCTGGCCGAGGTCGCCGAGCGCACCGGTGCCGACCTGCTGGCACCGCAGCTCGGCACCGCGCACGGCGAGTACCGGGCCCGGCCGGTGCTGCTCCCCGAGCGGGTGCGGGAGCTCGTCGCGCTGACCGACCGGCCCGTCGTGCTGCACGGCGGCACAGGGCTGTCGGCCGACGACTTCGCCGCGTTCATCGCCGCGGGCGTGTCGAAGATCAACATCTCGACCGCCGTGAAGGTCGCCTACATGCGCGCTGCCGCGACCCACCTCGACGGTGCGCGCGAGCGCGACAGGTGGGACCCGCCCAGCATGTTCCGGGACGTGGCCGCCGCCGTGGAGGGCGCGATCGTCCCCTTGATCGAGCAGTTCGGCGCCGCCGGCCGGGCGAGCGACGTGGCGAGGGCCGCGGGGGGAGCCCGGGACTGGTGTTCGACTGCGACGGGGTGCTCGCGGACACGGAGCGCGACGGCCACCTCCCCGCCTTCAACGCGACCTTCGAGGCGTTCTTCCTGCCCGTGCGCTGGTCGCAGGAGGAGTACGGACGGCTGCTCGCGATCGGTGGTGGCAAGGAGCGCCTGTCGACGCTGCTGACCCCGGACCTCGTGGAGCGCGCCGGGCTGCCGGACGACCCGGACGCGCAGCGCGAGCTGGTGGCGCGCTGGCACCGGGCGAAGACCGCGACGTACACCGACCTGGTGCGCTCGGGCGCGCGTCCTGGTCGGCCGGGCATCGCCCGGATCGTGGCGGAGGCCGACGCGGCGGGCTGGCGGCTCGCGGTGGCGTCCACCTCGGCCGAGGAGTCCGTCCGCGCGGTGCTGGAGCACGCGGTCGGCGCCGACCTGGCCGCGCGGTTCGCGGTGTTCGCCGGCGACGTCGTGCCGCGCAAGAAGCCCGCGCCCGACATCTACCTGCTGGCGCTGCGCGAGACCGGCCTCGACCCGCGCGAGGTGGTCGTGGTCGAGGACAGCGCGAACGGTCTGCGGGCGTCGCTGGCCGCCGGGCTGACCACCGTCGTCACTGTGAGCAGCTACACCCGCGACGAGGACTTCACCGGCGCCGCCCTCGTCGTCAGCTCGCTCGGCGACCCGCCCGACGAGCCCGCGACCGTGCTCGCGGACCCGCACGACCTCGGCGTCGAGGGTGCCGTGACGCTCGGCCACCTGCACCGCCTGCTCGGACCCCAGCAAGGAGCCACATCGTGAACCAGCAACGCCTGGAGCAGGTCGTCCGCACCGTCGCCGAGGGCTGCGTCGAGAACGAGCGGTACTTCGGCGAGCTCGACTCCGTGGTCGGCGACGGCGACTTCGGGTTCTCCCTCGCCCGAGGGTTCGAGATCGTCCTGGCCGGCTGGGACGACTACGACCGCGCGGACGCGGGGACCTTCCTGCAGAAGATCGCCGTCACCATGAGCGGGCGCATCGGCGGCACCTCCGGTCCGATCTGGGGCACCGCCTTCCTGCGCGCGGCGGGCGTGGTCAAGGGCCGGACCGACGTCACCGGCGACGACGTGGTCGCGATGCTGCGCGCCGCCGTCGAGGGCATCAAGGCGCGGGGCGGCGCCGACCTCGGCGAGAAGACCCTGCTCGACGCGCTGGTGCCGATGACCGACACCGTCGAGCAGCAGCTCGCCGCCGGCGCCGAACCGGCCGAGGTCGCGAAGGCCTCCGCCACGGCGGCACGCGCCGCGGCGGAGGCGACCCGGCCGATGCAGGCCCGGCGCGGCCGGGCGTCGTACACCGGCGAGCGCAGCATCGGGTCGCTCGACCCGGGTGCCGTCGCGGTCGCCGTGCTCGCGGAGCGGGTCGCCGCCACCTGGTGAGCGACCGAGGACCGATGCGGAAGGCGACCGACATGAAGAAGTTCGTCAACGACCCGAAGACGTTCGTGCCCGACATGCTCACCGGCCTGGCGCTGGCCAACCCGGACACGCTGCGCTACGTGCCCGAGTACAACCTGATCATGCGGGCCGACGCCCCGCGGCACGACAAGGTGTCGATCCTGCAGGGCTCCGGGTCGGGCCACGAGCCCGCGCACGTCATGGTCGTCGGCAGGGGGATGCTCGACGGCGCGTGTCCCGGCGACGTGTTCGCCGCCCCGCCGATGGAGTACGTGCTCGAGTCGGCCAAGCTGCTCGCCTCCGACAAGGGCGTGCTGCTGCTGGTGAACAACTACACCGGCGACAAGATGGCGTTCGAGATGGCCGCCGAGCTCGCCGACGCGGAGGGGCTCGCGGTGCGGACCCTGTTCATCAACGACGACGTGGCCGTGCAGGACTCGACGTGGACCGTCGGCCGGCGCGGCGTCGCGGGCAACTTCTTCGTGATGAAGGCGGTCGGCGCCGCCGCGGAGGCCGGTGCCGACCTGGACGAGCTGGTGCGGATCGGCGAGCACGTCAACTCCGTGACGCGCACCATGGGCATCGCGCTCACCCCGTGCACCCCGCCGGCGAAGGGGTCGCCGCTGTTCGAGCTCGGGCCCGACGAGATGGAGGTCGGCGTCGGGATCCACGGCGAGCCCGGTCGCCGCCGGGCGCCGCTGGTGTCCGCGGACGAGATCGTCGAGGAGCTGCTCGGCGCCGTCGTGCCCGACCTGCCGTACGCCTCGGGCGACGAGGTCGCCCTCATGGTCAACGGGCTGGGCGGGACGCCGATCAGCGAGCTCTACCTGCTGTACGGGATCGCGCACCAGAAGCTCGCGGCCCAGGGCATCACCGTGGGGCGCAGCTACGTCGGCGAGTACTGCACGTCGCTCGACATGGCGGGCGCGTCGCTCACCCTGGTGCGGCTGGACGACGAGATCCGGGGTCTGCTCGCGGCGCCGGCCGAGGTGGCGGTGCGGGTGTTCTGACGCGACGGGTGCCGGTCGGCGTGACCGGGGACGCGCGTCGCGGACCCGGCCGTGCCCGCACGTGGACACGACGCGCCCGTGCGTGGACACGACCCGCCCGCCGCTGGCACGATCCCGAGGGTGACCACGCGCACCGTCCTGCTCGTCGTCGACCTGCAGGTCGGTGTCCTGCCCGGCTGCGTGGACGCCGCCGGCGTCGTGGCCCGGACCGCCGCGCTCGTCGCCCGGTCCCGGGCGGCGGGCGTCCCGGTCGTCTGGGTGCAGGACCACGGGTACTTCGGCGTCGGGACGCCCGGGTGGGAGCTCGCGCCACCGCTGCGTCGCCGGCCGGACGAACCGGTGGTCGGCAAGGAGTACCGCGACGCGTTCGCCGCGACCGACCTCGCCGCCGTGCTGCGGGACCTCGGCGCGACGCACCTCGTGGTCGCCGGGGCGAAGAGCGACTACTGCGTCCGCACCACGACGCAGGCCGCGGCAGCCCGCGGGTTCGACGTGACCCTCGTCAGCGACGCCCACACGACGACCGACGCGCGGTACGACGGCGTGACGATCACGGGTGCGCAGATCGTCGCCCACACCACGATGCACGTCCGCGGGCTGCGGTACCCGGGCCGGCGGACCGCGGTGGCCACGCACGACGCGGTCCCGCTGACCACCGAGGCCGCGGATCCGGGCCGCCCCTAGGGTGGACGGGTGACCCGCTCCCCCGCTCCCCTCGTGCTGCTCGACCTCGACGGGACGCTCACCGACTCCGCCCCCGGCATCACGGCCTCCGTGGCGCACGCCTACCGCGCGATGGCGCTGCCGGTGCCGGACGCGGCGACGCTGCGGTCGTTCGTCGGGCCGCCGATCACCGACTCGTTCCCCGCGCACGGCGTGCCGCAGGACCGCGTCGCGGAGGCGATCCGGACCTACCGCGCCGACTTCGCCGACACCGGCATGTGGGACAACGCGCTCTACGAGGGCGTCCCGGAGCAGCTGGGGCGTCTCCGGGACGCGGGGTGCCTCCTGGCGGTCGCGACGTCGAAGCCGGAGGTGTTCGCGGTGCCGATCGTCGAGCACTTCGGGCTCGTCCCGCTGCTCGCCGGGGTGTTCGGCGCCCCGGTGGACGAGCAGGGCACCAAGGGCGACGTCATCGGGCGGGCGCTGGCGAAGCTGGGGCGCGACCCGCGGGTCTCCCCCGTGCTCATGGTCGGCGACCGGTCGCACGACGTCGCGGGCGCGCGCGAGCACGGCATCGGGTGCCTGGGCGTCTCCTGGGGCTACGCAGGCCCCGGCGAGCTCGAGGCGGCCGGGGCGGTCCGGGTCATCGACGAGGTCCCGGCGCTGGCGCGGTCGGTGCTCGCCCACCTGCCCCCGGGCTCCCCGGTCGGCGGCTGACCACCGCGAACGTCGACGACGCGGGGTCGTACGGGGCACCGGCGACGTCGCCGAACAGCTCGGGGCGCCGAGCCCGGCGGCGGCCAGCTCCGCCGCGACCTCGGCGGGCTCCAGGCAGTGCAGCCAGTTCCAGAACTCCCGCTCCCCGGTGCCGGTGCGGATCGTGTACCGGTCCAGCACGAGGCGCAGCTCCGGGTAGGTCCAGCGGTCGTGGGTGCCCTCGTACGGGCCCGGGGCCCAGAAGCCGTCCATGAGGTCGGCGGCGGTGACGGAACCGGGACGTCCAGTCCCTCGGCCTCGGCGACGGACCGGGCGTGGGCGACGGACCGGCGCGAGACGTCGACGCCGTGCACGCGGATGCCGCGGCGGGCCAGCCGGCACGCGTACAGGCCGGGTCCGCAGCCGAGGTCGAGCACCCGGTCGCCCGGGGCGAGGTCCAGCACGTCGACGACCCAGCTCACGGACCGGTCGACGAACGCGTGCGGCCGGGACGCCGGCTCCGCGTCGGGGTCGAGGTGCAGGGCCAGCATCCGGGCCGAGATGTGCGGGTCGTCCCAGAGGTCGGGCGTGGTGAAGGCGCTGAACGGCGCGGGTCGGGGGTCGAGCGGCTGCATGCCCGGGACGGTAGCGCCGCCGGCCCGGGGGCCCCAGCGGATTTCGGCGCCACCGCGTGCGGCGCCCCGGGTCAGTTGATGATCTCGCCCCGCTGGTCCGCGAGCAGCGCGGCGAGGCGCTCCCGCCAGGCCGCCAGCGCCGCGGGGCTCAGCCGCGGCCAGTCGGTCACCTCGGCGACGACCCGGAGCGGTGCGGTGCTGCGGAACGACCGCGTGGGGTTGCCGGGGAGCTTCTTGTCCGTGACGTTCGGGTCGTCCTCGAAGTCCCCGGTCGGCTCGACCCGGTAGACCCGGGGCGCGCCGCCGCCGGCCGCGAGCTCCGCGGCGAGCCCGGCGCCGTCGACGAGGGCGGTGAAGTAGACGTGGTTCATCACGACCTCCGGG
>DAMBCY010000083.1:11512-12902 GCA_032056255.1 Cellulomonas sp.
CGACCGGAACCCCGCCGTCAGCAGGTCGCCGGCCCGCAGGTCGGCCTTCGTCCCGTGGAAGAACGGGCCGTCGTCGAGCACGCCGCTCATCCCTGCCCCCGCCGTCCCGGTGCTCACGCCTCGGGGTCGTCGCCCAGCGCGCGGACCTCCTGCGCGCACCGGCACGCCGCGGCGATCCGTGCCGCCCAGCGGTTCGCCTCGTCCCGGGACGCGACGTCGAGGATCGAGAACCCGCCGACGACGGCTCCGGGCTCCGGGTAGGGGCCGGTGGTGACCGACCCGTCGACCGCCACGATGCTGGCGGGAGCGCCGACCACGCCGCCGCCGTGCACCCAGACGCCTGCCTCCTTGGCGTCGCGGACCACCTGGTGGCTGTCCACGCCCGCGCGTTCCAGCTCCTCGCCGGTCAGGTGCGCCATCGCGCCGTCGTCGAACGAGATCAGGTACCGCGTCATCGCTGCCCCCGGGGAGTCGTCGGCCGTCGGGGTCCAGCGTGGCACAGCCCCCTCGACCCGACCGGACGGGGTGCCGCGCCGTCCACCGCAGCTCGTCCGCGCCGCCCTCGTCCGGCTGCGCCCGGTGTTGCCCACCCGACCCTACGCGGCGAACGCGGCAGGGGTCACGCCGAGCGTGCGGCGGAAGTGGCGGGTCAGGTGCGCCTGGTCGTGGAACCCCGCCTCGGCGGCCGCCTGCGCGGGTGTGCGGCCCCGCAGCAGCAGGTGGCGGGCGAAGTCCACCCGGCGCCCGACGACGTACCGGTGCGGCGGGATCCCGTAGGCGCCCGAGAAGGCCCGCACCAGGTGGTTCGGGTGCGCGCCGAGCTGCCGCGCGGCCTCGACCAGCGTGACCGGTTCGGTGAGACGGTCGTCGAGCAGCTCCCGCAGGCGACGCGCCAGCGGGACGTCGGGGGTCGTGCCGGGCGGCGTGCCCAGGTGCGCGAGCACGAGGTCGCGCAGCACGTGCAGCCCGCCCTCGGCCGCCAGCGCGTCCGGCGGCGAGGTGAGGGCGACGTGCACGTCGGCCAGCGCGGCGTGCGCGTCCGGGTCGGCGACGAACGGCCGGCGCGCGGCGGCGCGGGCGGCGGTCTCGGGCAGCCAGCCGCGCTCGACGTACAGCACGCGCTTGCGGAACGACCGGCCCGGCACGGCGGTCCGGCCGTCGTGCGGCACCCCCGGCGGCAGCAGCGTGGTGGTCGCGGGCACGGCCTGGTAGGCGGCCCGGTCGAGCCGGTACGACACCGCGCCGTCGTCGATCAGCAGGACGGTCCAGTCCTCGTGGGTGTGGGCCGGGTACGCGTGCTGCTCGAACGTCGCGTGCAGCACCTCGCGCACCGCGGGGACGCCCGGCGGGCGCCAGGCCCGGACCGACTCACCCATGCGAGGAACGTACA
>DAMBCY010000084.1:0-12901 GCA_032056255.1 Cellulomonas sp.
GTTCGCATGCGCATGACTGGATCCCCCATCCACGTCGGCCGCCGGCGTCCCCTGGGACCTCGGTGTCCCGCGGCGGGTGGCCCGTGGTGACGTGGGTGGGGTCGAGCGCCGGGAGGGAGCGGGGCGGTCGGGTTCGACGGTAGGTGGGGTGTGGGCGGGGGTCAACGCCTGCCGACCCGTCGAGCCGACGGATCGCCGCTCGGGTCGAGGCCGGGCACGGGGTCCACGTGCCGCCGACCGATGGGCCGGGGCCTGTTGAACCGCTCAGATCGTCTCGCCACCATCCGGGAGTGCGTACCCGAACTTCGTCGGCTTGAGAGCGTCCTCGGCAGGAGTCCAGTTCATCCACACGCGGCGGCGCCCTCCCGTCGCGTCGACGACCTCGTTGACGTCATTACGCACCGGCACGATCCCGTCGACGACGATCAGGTCCACCACGGGGAAGTCGCCGGCATGGTTGACCTCGTTGATCGTGAGCTCCACCGTGTCGACGACCAGAGAGCTTCCCTTCACCTCGCAGCGACGCAGGGTTCCGTCGACAACCACCTCGATGTCGTAGGGAGCGCCCACCTCGCGGTAGTCCGATCCGCCCAGGGTCTCGTAGAACTCCCGCGCGACGTCCAGCGATCTGCGCTCGATCGCCGTCCTCAGTGCGGGGTCCGAGGCCCGCGTCACGCTGCCTCTTGCTGCTTTCCTTCCTGGGGGTTGGAAGTCCTCCGCGATCGTGACGCTCGACGGATCGACGCCGCCATCGATCCGAGCACTCCCCACCCCGGGAACGACGTCGAAGAGCTCTACGGGAAACTTGACGAAGTACGCCTGCGCCGCGCGAATCTCCTGGGCCTCGACGGGCCGATCAGCGCCATAACGAGTGAAGGGGAAGTACAGGGTGCCCGGGTGACGCTTGCCGAGCTCCTCATCGACCGCAGTGATCTCGTTCAGCAAGGGCCGCAGGTCAGCAGCCGCGATGGGGTCGAACCGGCGGAGGCCGCCGAGTTCGGCGCTCCAGCCGGGGGTGGTCCGCTCACTCCCGTGACGTGGCGTCCAGGTGTACTCAGGGGTGACGACGGGGTGGTCGACAACTTCCGACCAACCGACCAGGGCCGGCTTCGCGCCCCGGGTCGACCAGTGCAGCACTCTGTCGCCGGGCTGGACCTGACTGACCAGGTCGTAGCCCCAGGTCAAACGGGGCAGCTTCGGACTCCTGAGCGGCCCACCGACGTCGGGTCGGTCCGAGATCTCCATCCAGTAGCGCTGTCCCGGCTCGGACATCCACCACGCGTTGAGTGCCACGCGCGACATCCTGGACCTTCGTTGCAAAACGGTCCATCTCGGGACGAGCTACTCGGCCGTCCAGGTGACGCCGGAGTCGATCTCTCAGCCGACCGCCGCTCCCCCGAGATCCCTCCGGACACTTCGGGGCACTTCGGTCACCTGACATAGACTTGGCCGGTCGGTCATCGAGGGCTTGAGCCGGCGTCTGCGGTCACGACAAGAGGAGCTGACGGTGGCCAGGCTGAGCGAGGACGCGCGGGCTCAGCGCCGGGACTCGATCGTGGCCGCCGCGACCGCGAGGTTCGCGGCTCAGGGGTTCCACGCCACGTCGATGGCGGAGATCATCGCCGAGTCCGGTCTCGCCGCGGGCACCGTCTACCAGTACTTCGACAGCAAGGACGACCTGATCGTCGCGACCGCGGAGCGTGCGCTGGACGGGATCGGTGCGGCTGTCGGGGCGATGGCGGCACGGGAGTCGGTTCTCCCGCTGGGCGAGTTCCTCGAGGCGGTGCGCGCGTCGCTGCCGTCGACGCCGGACGGCAGGCTCCGGGCGCACCTCGTGCTGCACAGCTGGGCCGAGACCGGTCGCAACGAGAAGCTCGCGCGCCTCGTCGGGGAACGGTACGAGGCGATGCTCGTGGCGAGCCGGCCGCTGATCGAGGTGTGGCAGCAGCGCGGGGAGCTGCCCGCCGACCACGACGGGAACGAGCTGAGCAGGCTCCTCCTCGCCCTGGTCCAGGGCCAGATCGTCCAGGCGGCGATCTTTCCTCTCCCCGCGCCTGCTCGGCCCGCTGAGCTTCGGGAGCGTGCTGCCGCGGGGAGGCCGAGGCCGCTGACGGCTCCCGCCCCTCCGCGCGCTGGAGGACCGGCTACTCGATCCCCTTGAGCGCGCTGACCATGTCGACCCGCTTGATCCTCCGGCCCAGGAGGATCGTGGTGAGCAACGAGAAGACGACGACGAGCAGCGTGGCGATGCCGATGCTGAGGGGCCCGATCTGCGCGGTGTACTCCAGCCGCGCGGTCGAGAAGGTGCCGACGTAGCGAGCCAGGAACCAGAACCCCGCCGGGATGCCGAGGAGGACGCCGAGGACCGCGGCGAGCAGGTTCTCCCGGATCGCCAGCGAGCGGAGGTCGTCGGTGCCGAAACCCAGGACCTTGAGCGTCGCGTAGTCCCGGAGCCGCTCGGCGAAGGCGAGGGAGCCGAGGCTGTAGAGCACGATCACGGCGAGCAGGACGGCGAAGACCCTGATGAGCATGAAGATGCCCTCCAGACCCTCGACCATCGCGTAGGCGTTGGACTGTTGGGCGTCGAGGGTGAGCACGCTCACGACCCCGTCGTGCTCCCTCAGCTGGTCGAGCGGGGCGTCGTCACCGACGAGCATGGTCGTGGGGGCGAACTCCTGGCCGAGGGACTCCCACGTCTCGCGCGACATCGTGAACCCCTGCGGCGCGCTGCCGTCGATGATCTGTCCGATCGTGAGGCCGAGCTGTCCGCCGCCCGCGGGGAGCGAGACCTCGACCGTCTCACCTGTTGCCAGACCGAGGCGGTCGGCGGTGGCTGCCGTCACGGCGACCTGGTCCAGGTCCGCCGGCCGACCGTCCACGGTCTCCAGGTGCACGAACCCACCCTCGTCGAGGACCGTCAGCACGCGGTCGAACCCGTCGGACGGACCCGTCCGGACGACGGTCTCCTGGCTCAGCTGCGAGTCGCCGGCGATGTCCTGGATCTCGTCCACGGAGGCGGTGCGCGAGAGGGAGAGCCGCGCGCCGTAGGTGCTCTCCTCCACGAACGCGCTCCGGACCTGGCCGTTCATGCTGTCCGCCATGCCGAACCCCGCGAAGAGCAGCATGAGGCTGCCGGCCACGGCGACGACACCCATGCCGACCCGCGCGGGGTTGGTCCCGCTGTCCCGCCAGGCCCAGCGGCTGCCGTGGCTCGTCCGCTCCCACAGGCCTGTGAAGCGCTCGAGGACGATGCGCCGGCCCCGGGCGGTGCCGGGCCGCAGCTGCTCCGCGGGCAGGCCACGCAGGGACGGGCGGGCGGCGAGGAACGCGCCGAGCGTGCACACGAGGACGACGAGGACGACGACTCCGAGGGGGATGGCCCCGTGTAGCCGATGGACCACCGGGGCATCGAGCGCATCGCCTGCTGGGTGCCCAGGACGTACGTCGAGATCGCAGGCGCGATCAGCAGGCCCACCACGGCACCGGTGCCGCCGGCCACGAGCCCGTAGAGGCTGAAGTGCGTGCCGATGCTGCGCGCGGAGTAGCCGAGGACTTGAGCGTGGCGATCTCCCGGACCTGCATCTCGACGAGACGCCGGGTGGAGGTGTACATCGCCAGGATCGCGAGGAGGACGAAGATGAACGAGAAGAGCACCGACAGGTTGCGGATCTGGTCGACCCGGTCGAGCGCCGTGGCGACGGCGTCGTTCGTCTCGCGATCGGTGATGCGGACCAACCGGTCCCCCGTGGCGGTGACGATGTCGTCGTGCAGGGTCGCGGAGACGTCGGCAGCCACCCGGAGGAGGGTCGTGGTCGGGACCACCGCCCCGTCGGGGGGGCAGCTCGGCCTCGGGCAGGATCGCGTAGCTGAACAGCTCGGGCTCGGGAGCGACCAGCGAAGGGGTGCCCGTGTAGTAGAGCTTCTCGGCCGAGTAGACGATGCCCCGGACGTCGAGGGTCAGGGACGTCGCCCCGAGGTCGACGACCAGGGGGTCGCCGACCTCGATCCCGTGCGCCGCGGCGAACGGGTGCGCGATCCACAACCCCCGCCCAGCGGGGTCCGGCGCCGGGCCCTCGACCACCCTGGGACGTGAGATCCCCTGCCCTGCTCCGGACAGGACCTCCACCTCGAGCGCGGCGTCTCCCCCGTCGACAGGCGTGGTCGCTCCGACGAACGTGGCCGTCTTGACCGCGTGGACGCCGGGCAGGTCCGCGATCTCCTCGGCGAGGCGGTCGTCCGGCGCCGTGACCACGAGTGAGATGAGGGCCATGGTGCCTTTCCTGGGGTGAGCGGATCAGAATCGGAGGACGAGAGCCGCCTTCTGGCGGACGCCCCGGACACGGTGCTCGACGGTCCCGCGGCCAGGATGTACCGGGAGGTCGAGTGCTGGTGCTCCTGGAGCGCGCCCGCTCGGGCCGCAGCCAGCACGGCACATCTCGAGAGTGAATGAACGTTCGTTCACCGAAGGACGACCCGTCGCGCGGTGTCAACGCGGCTCCGCCGCACGACGGGGTCGGCACCCGGCGTCGTCGAGGGTCTCCCTCACCTGTCGTCGACGCGGCACGAGCCCGACGTAGGGTCACGCTCGTGAGTGCCTTCGACCCGGACGCCTACCTGCGCCACGACCTCGACTTCCGGCTCCTGATGAACACGTCGGTGACGCTGTTCTGGCGACGGCGGGTGCTGGACGAGACGATCGCGTGGTTGAGCGACCGGGGTTACCAGGTCACGGTCCTGGACGCGTCCACGTGGTCCGACGAGAGCGATCTCCACGAGCAGATCGCGCACGCCCTGAGCTTTCCCGCCTACTACGGGCGGAACCTCCATGCGCTCGTGGACTGCATGCGCGACGTCGTCGTGCACGCGTACGGCTGGGCCGCGGACACGACGGGGTTGGCCCTGGTGTTCACGGGATTCGACGGCTTCGCCGCGACGTGCCCCTACGCCGCCCAGGCGGTCCTGGACATCATGGCCAGCAGCTCCCGCGATGCCGGCCTGGTCGGTGGCCGACTGATGTGCCTCGTGCAGAGCGACGACCCGCGGATCAGCTTCGAGCCCGTCGGTGCCACCCCCGTGTGGTGGAACGACGCCGAGTCGGCGGACTCGCGACGGCGCTCCTCGTAGCTCGGGCCCACGCCCCTCTCGGTGGACGGCGCACCGGTGCACGAGGGGCGGGTCCGATGATCCACGTGGTCGACCCGATGCCGGTGGGTCGACCGGCTGCCGGGAGCCCGAGGCCCCCGGCAGCCGGCACCTCACCCCGCGACCACCACCCGACGCCACCGGACCACCGCGACTCCCTCGAGCCCGCCGCCCACGAGCAGCAGCACCGCCCCCGCCCCGGCGAGCCACCCGACCCCCGAGGCCCCCGTCGTGGCCAGCTCCGCCGGCGTGACCACCTCGAACGGCGCGACGAGCACCAGCCCCGAGGTCTCCCCCACCAGCACGAGCGAGTGCGCTCCGAGCGCGAGCCCGGCCGGCAGCGCCACGGTCCCGGTCACGGCCCCCGAGGCGTCGGCGACGAAGCGCCCCGCGAAGGTCGGCGTCGAGTACACCCAGACCTGCACGGTCTCCCCCGGCGCGAACCCGCGGGCGGTCACGGTCAGGCTGTCGCCGGCTACGACCCGTTCCCGGGACAGCTCGCCCGAGACCCCGGGCGAGGTGGCGAGGTCAGCGGCGGACGCGGCGGGCGGCGCAGGCGTCGACCCGGTCGTGCCGCCGTCGTCCGGACGGCCCGGCCCGGAACCGTCGCCGTCACCGGAGCCCGAGCCGCCGCCGGAGCCCGAGCCGTCGTCCGGCCCGCCACCACCCGGCGTCTCCCCGCCGCCCCCGCCACCCGGCGCAGCCGCCACGGTGACGTCGAACGTCGCGCTCACCTCGACGCCGTCGAGCACGAGCGTCAGCACCACGGTCTGCGGCCCGGCCCGCAGCGGGTCGTACCCCGTGACCGCGAGCGCGTCGACGGCCACCGGGGCCGTGCTGCCGTCGGACCACGTCGACTCGACCACCAGCCCGGTGAGGTCGAGCACGTCGCCCACGGTGTAGCTGGTCCGCGTGGGCGGGCTGACCACCCGCAGCCCGGTGGGGGTCACCGGGGCAGCGGCCTCCGACACCTCCACCTCGAACGAGGCGTCGGCCCCGCCGTACGACACGGTGACGACCTGCGTCCCGGCCACCGCGGCGTCGTACCCGGTGACCGCGAGGTCCCCGACCGGCACGACCCGGGTGGTGTCGTCGGACAGCGTCGCGGTGACGACGAGCCCGGTCAGGTCCAGCGCGTCCCCGACGGTGTACCGCGTGGTGTCGGGCGCCGTGGTGACGGCCAGCCCGACGACGCTGGGCTCCTCGATGCCGTCCTCCACGACGGTGACCTCGAACGTGGCCTCGAACCCGCCCGACGTCACGGTCACGACCTGCGTGCCGAGCACGGACGGGTCGTACCCGGACACCGTGTACCCGTCGTCGGGAAGGACCCGGGTGGTCCCGTCGGACAGCGTCGCCGTGACGACCAGCCCGGTCAGGTCCAGCTCGGTCCCCACCACGTACGTGACGACGGAGGGCGCCGACGTCACGGCGATCCCGGTCACCTCGGCGGGCGCCGGGGACAGCGCCCGGGCGTAGGCGAGCGCGACCCGGGCGTTGTACCCGGACGTCCCGTCGGTGCCGAGCTCCAGCGACACCACCGCCCCGCCCTCGGGCACGGTGACGGTGTGCCGCAGCGTCTCGGCGGCGCCGGACGCGGTGGCCGTAACCCGGCTGACCTCGGTGCCGTCGAGCACGACACGGCTGAGCAGCTGGGTCGTGACGTCGCGCGGCGCCTGCGTGATGCCGAGCTCGTACTCCCCGGCGGGCAGGGTCAGGTGGTAGACGACGGGCTTGCCGTAGTCCGCGGGGACGTAGGAGGAGCCCCAGTCGACGCCCGACCCGGTGGCGATCGCACCGGTGGAGGTGGTCGACCAGCCCCAGGTCGCGTCGGCCGAGACGCCGTCCCACCGCTGGTCCGGCACGGCGTTGAGCAGGTCACCGGAGGCGGTGGCGTGCACGAACGAGTCCGCTCCCTCGCGCCCGGTGTCCATGAGGTACACCAGCGCGTCCGGCAGCACCTCGACGTGCAGCGTCACCGGGGTGGTCCCCGCGACGCCGGTCACGGCGACCTGCGCCGGGCCGGTCGCGACGTCCGCCGCGCTCAGCGTCCGGGACCAGGTCACCGGGACGTCGGACGTCGCGCCCGACACGGTCCGCAGCGCCACGACCGTCGGCAGCGCGGGCACGGTGCCCGCCTCCGTGGCGACCCGGTAGTCGGACAGCGCCAGGTACGGCACCTCCACGAGGGCGTCCAGCGCCGCCGACACCGCGGCAGCGGCCTCGTCCACCGCGGCCTGGGTGGCAGCCGGGTCGTCGTGCACCGCCCGGGCCGTGACTGCGACCGCCCGCAGCGCCTGCCACGACTCGGCCGTGTACGCGCGGGACGGGGCCGCCGACGCGGAGGCCAGAGCCGCCGCGAGCGCGGTGCGGTCCACATCGACCTCGGTCGAGACGGTGGCGACGCCGAGCCAGCTCAGCGCGGGCGCTTCCGTCCCGGTCCCGGCGACGGTGTAGGTGACCTCCCCGTCGACGGGCAGCGTGAACGTGCCCGACAGGGTGGCGGACTGACCGGCGGAACCGTTCGCGAACGTGTGGCTGCCGATCGCCACCACGGACGACCCCCCGGCGCCGTCCGGCACGGAGATCGAGCCGGCGACCACCCGCGAGCGGCCCGAGCCGGGGTTCCACCACTCGTGGTGCCCGGACGTCAGCCGGTACTCCCCGGCGGGCAGCGTGAGCGTGTAGACCAGCGGCGTCGCCGCACCCGAGGTGTACCAGCCGGTCTCGGACGCCTTGTCGTACGGCGTCGCGTTCAGCCGGCCCTTGGCGGAGTAGGTGCCGACCCGGCCCCAGCCGGTCCCGGCGGAGTACGCCCCGTCGGCGCTCGCGTTGAGCAGCGCTTCCCCGGCCGACGCGGCCAGCGCGGCCACCGCCGGGTACGCCGTCCCGTCGGCGGGCGCATTCGCGTCGATCAGGTACCGCACCCCGGCGGGCACGACCTCGACGTACGCGGACACGGTGAGCGACGGGTTGTCGTCGAACGTCCCGTCGACCTTGACCAGCGCGTAGTCCGTGCGGAACTGCGCGGCCGACGCCGACCAGGTCACGGGGGCGTCGATCGCGCCGCCGGCCTCGGACGTGGCCGCCAGGGTCGCCGGCAGCGTCGGCACGGTGCCGGTGGTCGTCGCCAGGCGCGGGATGGTGCCGGTGACCGTCACCGGCTTGACCTCCGGGTCCACGGCGGCGGGCACGTCGCCGCCGACCAGCACGTCCACGCCGTCGAGCGTGAACGTCCCGGACAGCACGGACACCTGGATCGTGTGCTCCTCGTCGGCGAGGCCCCGGAGCCAGGACGACGTCTGCCGGTCGCCCGTGGCGCCGACGGCGACCTCCCGGGCGGGCTGGTCGTCGACCACCACGGACAGCCGTGCGGCCGCCGTCGCGCCGTTGAGGTTGAAGCCGGTGCCGGACGCGGTCAGTGCGAACGACCGCCCCGCGGACAGCACGTGCAGCGTCCGGTTGAGGTGCGCGTACCCGGCCTGCGAGAACGCGAACCCGCCGGGGTAGGAGATCCGCGAGTCGGCGTCGTCGATCTTCTCCGCGTGCCAGGACAGGCCGTCGATCGGCGTGATGCTCAGGTCGTCGTACTGCGTGTTCGCGATGCCGCTGAGCAGCGCGACCCGGCCGGACATGACCGGGCCGGCCGTGGTGTCGGTGTAGCTGCCCAGCGTCTCGCCGTCGAGGGACGCGGTGATGACGTTCTCCCGCGCCTCGACGGAGAGGGTGTGCCAGACGTCGGGCTCGAACATGAACACCGAGCCCGACGCGACGACGGTGCCGAGCCGGCGCAGCTCCCACGCCCCGGACTCGTAGACCCGCACCGCGTAGGTGGCGAGGTCCGAGCCGGTGACGACGACCTGCCGCACCCCGAGCCCGGCGAAGTTCGCGAGGCTCGCGTCCCGGGTGACGGTGTCCAGCCGGAAGGCGGTGCTGGCGGTGTAGTTCGTCCAGGAGTGGTCGCCGAGCACGGTCGCGGGGGTGGCGGTCATGAGGGTGTCCTGGCGGCCGGAGCCCCACACGTCCCAGGTGTACCCGCGGTTGCCGGTGTGGATCTGCTGCTGCAGCACCGCACCGCGCGCCGGGTCGCCGGAGTCGACCACCTCGAACGCGCCGTTCTGGTCGGCGGTGTACCGCGGGGTGCCGGACCGACGCTCCAGGTACGACAGCGACGTGCCGTCCACCTCCGCGGCGGGGTAGGCGGCGTAGGAGAAGTCGTCGGTGTACGGCAGCTCCAGCACGGTGTCGGCGGCGGCCGAGGCGTACTCCCCCGGCACGTAGTCGCGGGCGCTGTCGTGCACGCCGTCGCGGTCCGTGGTCAGGGTCAGCACGGAGTACGGCTGCACCTGCACCTGGTAGACGTGGTACCCGACGCCGCCGACGGTCTCGGTGCGGACCGGGACGACGGTGCCGAGGTGCTGGAAGTAGTTCTCGTCGTAGTGCTCGACGTCGCCCTCGACGTCCGGGCCGCGGGTCTCCCACAGGTGCAGCGGGGTGCCGGCGTCGGTCCCGGCGTGCGCGACCTTGACCTCGATGTTCCGGACCGCGCCGGTGTTGTTGGCCTGCACCTGGGTGAGCTCCAGGTCCGCGCCCGCGTCGACCTCGGCCTGCGGGGTGCGCAGGGTCAGCGCGGTCCGGGTGGAGGTGTCGACCACGGTGCCGCCGTCACCCTTGGTGCCGTCGCCGCCGGAGGCGCCCTCGACGTACTCCCAGCCCTCGCCGATGAACTGCATGAAGTGCCGGACCAGCGCGATGCCCGCGCCGCCCTCGTAGTGCCCGGACCACGGGTCGGACGCCCGGATCAGGCTCTTGGGCAGGTACTGCGTGCCCTCGTACATGGCGCTGACGGCCGGCTGGAACAGGAACGACGTCATGTGCGCCGGGTTGTCGCCCGACCCGCTCCAGGAGTAGGCGTTGATGAACCGGTCCGCGATGTCCGCCAGGCCGACGGTGCCGCCGACGCCGCCGCGGGACGGCTCGGACGCGACCCGGTACTCCGGCTCGATCATCGGGGAGACGCCCTCGGAGTACAGGATCTCCATCCCGAACTCCTGGTTCAGCCGCGTGATGTTCGCGCTGCCCGCGATGTCGTAGTGGTAGCCGAAGGCGTCGATCTGCTCGAGCGCCTCGGGGCTCTCCAGGATGGCGCGCGCGACGGCGTCGCCGGCCCGGTAGGAGTCGACGGCCACGATCTTGATGGCGCCGTAGTCGTACCGGGCGTCGGGCGCCTGGGCGTCGCGCTCCAGCCACTGCGCGAACTGCGTGGTCCAGGCGACCTCGTCCCGGTACTTCGCGATGTCGGTGCTGCCACCGCCGATCTCGTTCTGGGCGGGGCTGACGTAGTCGAGCTCGACGCCGTACGTGTCGTACGCGGCGTCGATCGTCTCCTTGTACCACTGGTACCGGGACGCCCGGTCGGTGCCGGTCCACGACGGCTCGCCCCAGCGCAGCACCTCGGTCTTGAGGTCCGGGTTGATGGTCAGGGCGTCGGCGATGAGGTGGAACCCGGCGCCGCGCAGCACGTCGGCGGGCTCGTCGGCCGAGCGCTTCGTCGCGGGCTCGGTGCCCGAGGAGGTGTTGGTGTCGGAGCCCAGCTCGACCTTGAGGTGGGTCAGGCCGGCACCGGTCTCCGGGTCGAAGATCAGCTCGAGGATGCGCCAGTACGCGTCCGGGTGCTCCTCCTTGTAGTCGAGGAGCAGGTTCGAGGTGTTGTTCGCGGACACGGCGCCGAAGCCGCCGAACGTGTTGTACGGCTGCCCGTCGGCGTCGCGCTGGACGTCGTCGGCGTCGACGAGCAGCTCGGTCCAGGCGTCGACGTCGGGGTAGGTCAGCGGGGTGTCCTCGGTCGGCGCGGGCACCGACGGCACCGCGGGCAGGGTGGGCGCCGCGGCCGCAGCCGGGGCGAGGAGGCCGGTGAGGCCCAGGGACAGTGCGGCGATGCACGCCCCCAGGCGGGATGACGCGGTCATGGAGGTCCTTCGGTCGGCTCGGGTCGGATCAGGTCGGATCGGCTCGGATCGGCACGGGGCACCACGGCTGCGGCGGGCGCGCGCGAGGGCGCGACCGCGGGGCGGTGCGCCGGGCCCCGTTGCTCGGCGCACCCCTCGGCATGACGGCTCAGGTCAGCGGGTCAGCCACCCCCCGTCGACGGCCAGCACGGACCCGTGCACGTACCCGGACGCGGCCGAGGCGAGGAACACCGCGGCACCCTGCAGGTCGTCGGGCGTGCCCCACCGGCCGGCGGGGATGCGCGCGAGGATCTCCGCCGAGCGGCCGTCGTCGGCCCGCAGCTGGGCGGTGTTGTCGGTGGCGAAGTACCCCGGGGCGATGGCGTTGACGTTGATGCCGAGCCCGGACCACTCGGAGGCCAGCGCGCGGGTCAGCCCGGCGACGGCGCTCTTGGACGCGGTGTAGGACGGGACGATCTTGCCGCCCTGGAACGACAGCATCGAGGCGATGTTGATGATCTTGCCGCCCTCGCCCTGCGCGACGTAGGCCCGCGCGACCGCCTGGGACAGGTAGAACACGGTCGAGAGGTTGAGGTCGATCACCTCGTCCCAGTTCTCCGGGGAGAAGTCGATCGCGGGCTGGCGGCGGATGATGCCGGCGTTGTTCACCAGGACGTCGACCCGCCCCGCCAGGGCGACGACGTCGGCCACCAGGGCGGTGAGGTCCCCCGGGCCGGCGGCGAGCAGGTCGGTGGTGATCTCGAACCCGCGGCGGCCGGTCGCCCGGATCGCGTCGAGGGCATCGGGTGCGGGGCTGCGGTCGACGATGACGACGTCCGCGCCGGCCTGGGCGAACGCGGTGCTGAAGCCGAGGCCGAGGCCCCGGCCGCCGCCGGTGACGAGGGCGACCTTCCCGTCGAGGCGGAAGGAGTCGAGGATCATGCGGAGGTCCTTTCGGGGAGCAGAGGGGGTCAGCGCAGCGTCGCGGGGTCGACCGCGACGACGTCGCCGTAGTCGACGTTCTCCCCGGCCATCGCCCACACGAAGGAGTAGGCGCCGGTGGCCGAGGCGCAGTGGATCGACCACGGCGGCGCGACGACGACGTCCCGGTCGTGCAGCAGCAGCTGGCGGGTGGCGTCGGGCTCGCCCATGAGGTGCACGGCGACGTCGGAGCCGAGGCCGTCGTACAGGTAGATCTCGGTGCGCCGGGAGTGGGTGTGCGGCGGCATGGTGTTCCACACGCTGCCCGCCTCCAGGGTGGTGATGCCGAGCACGAGCTGGTTGGACTCGATGCCGTCGGCGTGCACGTACTTGCGGATCGTGCGGTGGTTCGACTGCTCCGCCGAACCCAGCACGAGCGCCTCGACCCCGTCGCGGGACGCCAGGGCGGCCGCGGTGCGCCGGTGCGCCGGTGCGGACACCAGGTAGACGGTGCCGGTGCCGGACACCGCGACGTCCCGGGTGCCGAGCGGCAGGTAGAGCACGTCCTGCGGGCCGACACCGAACTCCTCGCCGTCCGCGGTCACGGTCACGGCACCGGCCAGGCCCACGACGGCGAGCTCGCGGCGCTCCAGCAGGTACGCCGCGGCGATCTCCTCGGGCGCGGTCAGGGCGACCGGGTCGCCGCCGGTGACGGTCAGGCCGCCCACCAGCAGCCGGTCGTCGTGCGCGTAGCCCCAGGACGGCGCCCCCTCGGTGAACAGGCCGGGCAGCACGAACCGGTCGCGCAGCTCCGCGCCGGTCAGCCGGCGGGCGTCGTCGGGGTGGGTGCTCCACAGGAGGGTGACGGTCATGGGCTTCCTCCTTGATCG
>DAMBCY010000085.1:0-12735 GCA_032056255.1 Cellulomonas sp.
CCCTCGCGGTCCGGCAGGGCACGGTCCGAGGCGTCACCATCCGGCACATGGCGGTCCGGCAGGGCACGGTCCGGCCGGGCACGGTCCGGCACGTCACGATCCCGTCCGCCGCGATCCGGCACGTGGCGGGCCGAGCCGCCGCGGTCCGATCCGGTGCCATCCAGCACGTCACGCTCGGGCACGTCACGCTCGGGTATGTCACGCTCGGCTGCGCCGGGACGCGCGGCGCCCCCGGTCACGCCGGCGCGGCCGCCTGGTCGACGTCGGCGCCCGGGACCTGCTCACCGTCGGCCGCGGGGGCCTTCGGCGCGGCGTCGACGCCGGCCTCACGCCGCTGCTGCGCGGTGATCGGCGCGGGCGCGCCGGTCAGCGGGTCGTACCCACCACCGGACTTGGGGAACGCGATGACGTCGCGGATCGACTCGGAGCCGGTCAGCAGCGCGACGACGCGGTCCCAGCCGAAGGCGATCCCGCCGTGCGGCGGGGCGCCGAACTGGAACGCGTCGAGCAGCCAGCCGAACTTCTCCTGGGCCTCCTGCTCGCCGATCCCCATGACCGCGAACACGCGCTCCTGGACGTCCCGGCGGTGGATACGGATCGAGCCGCCGCCGATCTCGTTGCCGTTGCAGACGATGTCGTAGGCGTAGGCGAGCGCGTTGCCCGGGTCCTCCTCGAAGCGGTCGATCCACTCCGGGGTCGGCGACGTGAAGGCGTGGTGCACCGCGGTCCAGGCGCCCTCGCCGACGGCGACGTCGTCGTCCTCACCGGTCGGCTTGAACAGCGGGGCGTCGACGACCCACACGAACGACCACTGCGACTCGTCGATGAGTCCGCCGCGGCGGCCGATCTCCAGGCGCGCGGCGCCGAGCAGCGCGCGCGCCTCGGACGCCCTGCCCGCGGCGAAGAAGACCGCGTCGCCCGGCTGCGCACCGACGGCGGCGACCAGCCCGTCGCGCTCGGTCTCGGAGATGTTCTTGGCGACCGGGCCGCCCAGGGTGCCGTCCTCGGCGACCGTGACGTAGGCCAGCCCCCTCGCCCCGCGCTGCTTGGCCCACTCCTGCCAGGCGTCGAAGCCACGCCGCGGCGTGGCCGCACCACCGGGCTGGACGACGGCGCCGACGTACGGGGCCTGGAACACCCGGAACGGGGTGTCGGAGAAGAACGACGTGAGCTCGACGAGCTCGAGACCGAACCGGAGGTCGGGCTTGTCGGAGCCGTACCGGGCCATCGCGTCGGCGAAGGTGATGCGGGGCACCGGGGTGGGCACGGTGTAGCCGATGAGGTCCCAGAGCGCCACGAGGATCTCCTCGCCGAGCGCGATGACGTCCTCCTGGTCGACGAACGACATCTCGACGTCGAGCTGGGTGAACTCCGGCTGCCGGTCGGCGCGGAAGTCCTCGTCGCGGTAGCAGCGGGCCAGCTGGTAGTAGCGCTCCATGCCGCCGACCATGAGCAGCTGCTTGAACAGCTGGGGCGACTGCGGCAGCGCGTACCAGGAGCCGGGCGCGAGGCGGGCGGGGACGACGAAGTCGCGGGCCCCCTCGGGTGTGGACCGGGTCAGCGTCGGGGTCTCGACCTCGACGAAGTCGTGTCCGTCGAGCACCCGGCGGGCGGCCTGGTTCGCCTTGGCGCGCAGCCGCATGGCGCGGGCGGGCTCGGGCCGGCGCAGGTCGAGGTAGCGGTGGCGCAGCCGCGCCTCCTCGCCGACCGGCTCGTCCAGCGACGACGACACCTGGAACGGCAGCGGGGCGGACTCGTTCAGCACGACGACCTGCTGGGCGACGACCTCGACCTCACCGGTCGCGAGGTGGGCGTTCTCGTTGCCGTCGGGGCGCCGACCGACCTCGCCGATCACCTGGAGCACGTACTCGGCGCGCAGGCCGTGCGCGACGGCCTCGTCCCGGACGACGACCTGGGCGATGCCCGAGGCGTCCCGCAGGTCGACGAACGCCACCCCACCGTGATCGCGACGCCGGTCCACCCACCCGGTCAGGGTGACGGTGGTGCCGATGTGCTCGGCCCGCAGCGAGCCGGCGGTGTGGGTGCGCAGCACGACAAGTCCTCTCAGGTGGTGGGGCGCTGCACCAGGCAGCCCGGCGAGTCTACTGCCGACCGGCGTCCGGGCCGTTCCGCCGCGGGAGCAGGTCCGTCGCACGAGGAGGACCGCGACGGGAGGAGGAACGGCGCGCGAGCAGGACCGCTGCGGGAGCGGGAACGGCGCGCGAGCAGCACCGTCGCGGGAACGGGACCTGTCGCCCGAGCGCCCGCCGGCAGTACGGGGCGATCGGCAAAACGGCACCGTCAGCAGGACCCCGCCGGCACCGCAGCACCGCCGGCACCGCAGCACCGCCGGCATCATCGGCACCGCAGCATCGTCGGCACCGCAGCACCGCCGGCACGGTCGTCAGAACAGCACCGGCTGCACCGCCGTCGGCATCACCGCCTCGGGCACCGCGGCCGGCGCGACGGGCGCGACCCGCCACGGCGATGCGGACGGCGGACCGCCGCCCGGTGCGACGCCCGGGCCGAACAGGCCGTGCCGGCGGCGCAGCGGCCGCATCCGGTCCTCCAGCCACCGGCGGTAGTCGTCGGGGACGTAGGCGCCGCGCCCGTACAGCCGCTGGTAGCGCGGCACCAGGTCGGGGCGGTGCTCGCGGAGCCAGCCCAGCATCAGCGACCGCACCGGGCCGCGCAGGTGCAGCGGGATCACCGTCACCCACGACGCGCCGGCGTCCGCGAGGTCCCGGAGCAGCCCGTCCAGGTGCTCGACGGAGTCGGTCAACCACGGCAGCACCGGGGCGACGAGCACGCCGCACTCGAGCCCGGCCTCGCGCACCGCCCGGACCAGGGCGAGCCGCGCACGGGGCGTCGGGGTGCCGGGCTCGAGCGTCTGCTGCAGCCCCTCGTCGCCCACGGCCAGCGACACCGCCACGCTCACCTCCACGTCCGCGGCCGCCGCGCCGAGCACCGGGAGGTCGCGCCGCAGCAGCGTCCCCTTGGTCAGCAGCGACAGCGGGGTGCCGGAGTGCGCGAGGGCCCCGATGATGCCGGGCATCAGGGCGTAGCGTCCCTCCGCGCGCTGGTACGGGTCGGTGTTGGTGCCGAGCGCGACGTGCTCACGCCGCCACGACGGCCGCCTCAGCTCGGCGGCCAGCACGTCGACGACGTTGGTCTTGACCACGATCTGCGTCTCGAAGTCCGCGCCCGCGTCCATGCCGAGGTACTCGTGCGTGGGTCGCGCGAAGCAGTACGTGCAGGCGTGCAGGCAGCCGCGCAGCGGGTTCACGGTCCACCGGAACGGCATGGCCGACGCCTCCGGCACCTTGTTCAGCGCCGACCGGGCGTGCACCTCGTGGAAGGTGACGCCCGCGAACTCCGGCGTCCGCACCGACCGCTGGTGCCCGGCCAGGGCGAGACCCGGCAGGGCGGACTCCGCCTCGGCTGCGATCTTCTGCCCGTCCCATCGCACCCCCCGATTCGAACACGTGTTCGATCGCCGTGCAAGCGCCCGGAACCGGCGCCCCGGCGCCGCCAGGCCGGCGCGCCGGCCCTCCGGTTGCCGGCGCACGGTGGTCGTCGGACGGTGGGGAGATGACCTCCGTGACCGCGGCCGGCCCCGTGCGGGGCGACGCCGCCCGTGTCGGCGCCACGGCCGGCGACCTGGTCAACGCCGCGGTCGCGGGCGTGGGCGGCCTCGCGTCGCCCAGCGGCGTCGACGGCTGGTACGCGGACGCCGCCAAGCCCGCGTGGACCCCGCCGAGCTGGCTGCTCGGCCCCTCGCCTGGGTGCTCTACGCCACGACGCTCAACGCCGGCCTCGCCGCGCTCGCCTGAGGCCCACCCGCTCCGAGACGCCCCCGGGG
Source organism: Cellulomonas sp. (assembly GCA_032056255.1). GTDB lineage: Bacteria > Actinomycetota > Actinomycetes > Actinomycetales > Cellulomonadaceae > Cellulomonas. Next base: position 3,863 of record DAMBCY010000085.1, read on the forward strand.
ATCTAGTCCCCCGCGGGGACCACGCGGGGCCAGAGGTCCTCGGCGGGCGGCGACCACGTGGCGGCCTCGGCGTCGACCTGGTCGCCGGAGCGGATGTCCTTGACCTGGTCGGGCGCACCGTCCTCGCCGGCCGGGAACCAGACGAAGGGGATCCCCCGCCGGTCCGCGTGCCGGATCTGCTTGCCGAACTTCGCCGCGGTCGGCGCCACCTCGACCGGCACGCCCCGCGCACGCAGGGCGGTGGCGACGGCGTCGGACGCCCGGCGCGACTCCTCGGAGGTGACGGCCACCAGCACGGCGGCGGGCACGCCGCGGGTCGCGCGCACCAGGCCGCCCGACAGCAGCCGGGACACCAGGCGGGAGACGCCGATCGAGAGCCCGACGCCGGGGTAGGTCTGCTTGCCGTCGGACGCGAGGGTGTCGTACCGGCCGCCGGAGCAGATCGAGCCGAGCTGCTCGTGGCCGACCAGGACCGTCTCGTAGACCGAGCCCGTGTAGTAGTCCAGCCCGCGGGCGATCTTGAGGTCGGCGACGACGACGCCGGGGGCGCGCACCGCGGCGGCCTCGACGAGCTGCCGCAGCTCGGCTAGGCCCTGCTCCATGAGCGCGGACTCGACGCCGTGCGTCGCCGCGAGCTCGCGCACCCGGTCGACGACGCCGGCGTCGACCCCCGAGATCGCCGCGAGGTCGAGGCAGGCCCGTGCCTGGTCCGGCGTGGCGCCGGTCTCGGCCACGAGCAGGTCCGCGACCTCGTCCGGCCCGATCTTGTCGAGCTTGTCGATGCTGCGCAGGACGCCGTCGACGTCCGTGAGGCCGAGCCCGCGGTAGAAGCCCTCCGCGACCCGGCGGTTGTTCACGAGGATGCGCACCGGCGGCACGCCGATGTCGCGCAGCGCGCCCATCGCCTCCGCCATGACCAGCGGCAGGTCGACCTCGTAGTGGTACGGCAGGTCCCCCGCGCCGACCACGTCGATGTCCGCCTGGACGAACTCGCGGAACCGGCCGTCCTGAGGCCGCTCCCCGCGCCACACCTTCTGCACCTGGTAGCGCTGGAACGGGAACGCGAGGTGGCCGGCGTTCTCGAGCACGTACCGCGCGAACGGCACCGTGAGGTCGAAGTGCAGGCCCAGCTGGCCGGACCGGTCCGACGGCGCCCCGTCCTGGGCCGGGTCCTCCTGCAGCCGGCGCAGCACGTACACCTCCTTGGAGGTCTCGCCCTTGCGCAGCAGCTGGTCCAGCGGCTCGACGGCCCGGGTCTCGATGCCGGCGAAGCCGTGCAGCTCGAACGTGCGCCGCAACGTGTCGAGGACGTGCTGCTCGACCACGCGGCCGTCGGGGAGCCACTCGGGGAAACCGGACAGAGGAGTCGGACGTGCCATGCGCGTCATCCTGCCAGGTACGGGTTGGTGGCCAGCTCCGCGTCCATCCGCGAGGCGGGGCCGTGGCCGGGCAGCACGTGCGTGCGCGGGGGCAGCGCCGCCACGACCTCACGCAGCGTCCGGGCCATCGCGGACGGGTCCCCGCCCGGGAGGTCGGTCCGCCCGACCGTCCCGGCGAACAGCACGTCCCCGGTGAACGCCACCTGCTCCTCCCCCGCGTCGAGCAGGTACAGGGTCGACCCCTCGGTGTGCCCGGGTGCGTGCCGGGCCACCAGCCGGACGCCGCCGAGGACGAGCTCGACGTCCGCGGTCCGCTCGTCGGCACCGGCACCGGCACCGAACGTCAGCACCGCTCCGGCCGCGGGGGCGCCGTCATCCAGACCTGCGTCGCGCAGCGCGGCCCGCAGCCCGTCCCCCACCCCGACCGGTCCGCCGCCCAGCGTGCCGAACGGGTCGGACAGCCGGTACGCGTCGCGCGCGTGCAACCGCACCGGCACCCCGGCGGCGGCGGCGACCCTGCCCGCGTCCCACACGTGGTCGGCGTGGCCGTGCGTCGCGAGCACGCCGGCGACCGTCAGCCCGTGCTCCGCGACGGTGCGTGCCACGGCGGCCGCCACCCCGCCGCCGGCATCCACCACCACGCAGGTGTCGTCGTCCGCCGCGACGACGTAGCAGGTCGCCGCGAACACCGGGGCCGTGAGTCCGAAGATGCGCACCGGGCCACGGTAGCGGCGCTCCCGGACCCGGCCGCAGGCCCCGCGGCGCACTCGGGGGCACCGCGGGCTGCCTAGACTGTCCGACGGGCAACGGGCGCCACGGCGTCCCGCGCCCGCGCGCGGGGTCCGTCCCCGCCCGAGGACCGAGACCGAGGAGTGTGCGTGCCGTCCAGCAAGCGCGAGCGCGAGTACGAGCGTCGCCGGTACGAGAAGTGGCAGGAGCGCCGGTCGGCGAAGCAGGCGCGCCGCCGCCGCCAGCAGGTCGTGGCCGGTGGCGTCGTCGGCGTGCTCGTGCTCGGCGTCGGCGTGACCGCGGCCCTGCTGCTCGGCGGCGGTGACGACACGCCCGCGGCGGCCTCCAGCCCGGGCTCGACCGACGCGGCGACCGCCACGGACGAGGCCACCGCGAACGCGGCGCGGACCGGCAACGGCGGTGTGCTGCCCGACGCGTCGCTGAGCGAGGACCGCACCTGGACCGGCACCATCACCACCAACCAGGGCGACCTCGGCATCGAGCTCGACGGCGACGTGGCGCCCCAGGCCGTCGCGAACTTCGTGACGCTCGCGCAGCAGGGCTACTTCGACGACACGAGCTGCCACCGGCTCGTGACCAGCGGGATCTACGTGCTGCAGTGCGGCGACCCCACCGCCACCGGCACCGGCAACCCCGGCTACGCGTGGGGGCCGGTCGAGAACGCGCCCGAGGACGACGTCTACCCGGCCGGCACCATCGCGATGGCCCGCCAGGGCGACGACGGCGAGTCGATGGGCAGCCAGTTCTTCATCGTGTACGAGGACTCGACCATCCCGTCGGACACCGCCGGCGGGTACACCGTGTTCGGCCGCATCACGTCGGGCCTCGACGTGGTGCAGGCAGTCGCTGACGCGGGCGTGAGCGGGGGTGCCTCGGACGGCACCCCGGCCACCCCCGTCACCATCGAGGGAGTGGAGACCCAGTGACCGAGACGCCCGACGAGCAGCAGCGCTCGCACGACAGCGACGACGTCGCCGTCGCGACGACGCCGACCGCCGAGACCCCGGCCACCCCCGACGCGGACGCCGCGCCGGAGCCGGACGTCGCGGCCGAGCAGGCCGAGCAGGCCGAGCCCGAGGCCGTGACAACCGACGAGGTCGAGACCCCTGCACCGACCGAGGCCCCGGCCGACGCCGACGCCCCGGCCGACGCCGTCCCCGAGACCCCCGCCGTCACCGACGCCGAGGCCGACACCGAGTTCGGCACCCAGGTCGACACCGGGTCCGGCACCCAGGCCGAAGCCGGGTCCGGCACCCAGGCCGACACCGAGGTCGTCACCCGCGCCGATGCCGGAACCGACGCCGTCCCCGAGGCCGGGGCCCCGGACGGGCTCGAGACGCCCGCGGACGACGACGCGACCGTGCCGGCCCAGGAGCCCCCGGCCGCCGCGCCCGAGACCGCCACCGAGACCGCGACCGAGGCCGCTCCGGCACCCGCACCCGCACCGCGGCCCGGCCCGCGCCCGCCGCTGCCGAGCGCGCTGAAGCCCCGTCCGCGTCCCGTGCCCCGCCCGGCGGACGCGTCGGCCCCCGCGCCGGTCGTCCCGGCGGTCCCGGTGCCCGCCCCCGACGACTCCGCCGAGGCCGTGGCCGCGGCCGGGTTCGGCCGGGTCGACGAGGACGGCACCGTGTACGTCCGCGAGGCCGCCGGCGAACGGTCCGTCGGCCAGTTCCCCGGCGCGAGCACCGAGGAGGCGCTCGCCCTGTACGTCCGCCGGTTCCTCGACCTCCAGGCGAAGGTGGCGCTCTTCGAGGCACGCCTCGCGGCCACGGACCTCGCGGTCAAGGAGATCGACCAGACGCTGACGCGCCTGACCGAGGAGACCGCCGAGCCGGCGGCCGTCGGCGACCTGGACGGGCTCCGCGCCCGCCTGGACGCGCTGCGCGCCGTCGCGGCGGAGCGCCGCGCCGCGGTCGAGGCCGAGCGGGCGGCGGCTCGCCAGGCCGCGCTCGCGGCCCGGACCCAGATCGTGGAGCGCGCCGAGAAGATCGCCGGCACCGACCCGGCGCGCATGCAGTGGCGGCCCGCGGGCGAGCAGCTGCGCGCCCTGCTCGACGAGTGGAAGGACGCCCAGCGCTCCGGCCCGCGCGTCGACCGCGCGTCGGAGGAGGCGCTGTGGAAGCGCTTCTCGCACGCCCGGACCACGTTCGACCGGGAGCGGCGGCACTACTTCGCCGAGCTGGAGTCCCGGAACGCGGGCGCGAAGTCCACCAAGGAGGAGATCGTCCGCGAGGCCGAGCGCCTGTCGGGCAGCACCGACTGGGGAGCCACGGCCGGCGCCTACCGGGACCTCATGGCCCGGTGGAAGTCCGCGGGCCGGGCGAGCCGGGCCGACGACGACGCCCTGTGGGCGCGGTTCCGCGCGGCGCAGGACACGTTCTTCCACGCCCGGGACGAGCTCAACGCGGCCACCGACCGCGAGTTCGCCGCGAACCTCGAGGTCAAGGAGGCGCTGCTCGTCGAGGCCGAGGCCATCGACGTGACCAAGGGCCTCGGCCAGGCGAAGGCGGCCCTGCGCTCGATCCAGGAGCGCTGGGAGGCCGCGGGCAAGGTCCCGCGCGGGGACGTCCAGCGCGTCGAGGCGCGCCTCCGGGCCGTCGAGTCGACGGTGCGGGACGCCGACCAGGCCGAGTGGCGGCGCACCAACCCGGAGACGCGTGCCCGCGCCGAGGGCGCCGCGGCCCAGCTGGAGAGCGCCATCGCGCAGCTCGAGGCGGACCTCGCGAAGGCCCAGGCCGGCGGCGACGCCCGGAAGGTCGCCGACGCGCAGGCGGCGCTCGACGCCCGTCGCGCGTGGCTGGAGCAGGTGCAGCGCGCCGCACAGGACTCGCGCGGCTGACACGCCGGGCGTCGTCCACAGGATGCCGGTCGCCCCTCGACTCAGGTCGGGGCGACCGGCATCCTGCCTGAGGTGACCCTCCCGCCGAGCTCCCGCCCCGGCAGCGCACCGCCCTCGCTGGTCCGGCGCGCCGACCTCGACGACATCGCCTGGCAGATCCTGCTCCGCGACGGGGACCTGGTGCTGCTGCACCGCGACGTCGCGCTCCCCCGCGACGTCGTCGCCACCGCCGGGCTGCGCGCCGCCGCGCTCGCCGACCGGGTGCCGCGCCGCGCCGCCCTGGCCCGCGCCGCCGCCGTGTGGGTGCACCTCGGTGGTGCCTCGCCCGCCGTGGTCGACGTGATGTGGCCCGACCGGCTGCGCCCGCGGGACGTCCACCGCATCGGCGGGGTCCGCGTCACCGGCCTGCACCGCACGGCGCTCGACGTGCTCGCGCACGACCCGCCGGACGTCGCCCGGCCGCTGCTGCGCCGCCTGGTCGCGGCGGGCGTGCGACCCGACCGGCTCCGGGTGGAGGTCGCGGCCGCGGCCGGGCGACGCGGGATCAGGGGTGCGACGCGTCTGCTGCGCGAGCTCTCCGCGTCCGACCCCGACCTCGCCCCCGGCGCCGGGAGCGCCGCGGCTGACCTGCTCAGTCCTCGACCGGCTGCTCCGCCGCCTTCGCCCCGGTGAGCCGGTAGACGTCGAACACGCCCTCGACCTTGCGCACCGCCGCCAGCACGGACGCGAGGTGCGACGGCTCGGCCATCTCGAACACGAACCGCGACTGCGCGACCCGGTCACGGGAGGTCGAGACCGACGCGGACAGGATGTTGACGTGGTGGTCCGACAGCACCCGGGTCACGTCCGACAGCAGCCGGTTCCGGTCCAGCGCCTCGACCTGGATCTGCACGAGGAACAGCGCGGTCCCGCCCTGGCTCCACTCGACGTCGACCATGCGCTCGGGCTGCATCCGCAGCTGGGCCACGTTGATGCAGTCCGAGCGGTGCACGCTGACGCCCTGGCCGCGGGTGACGAAGCCGATGATCTCGTCGCCCGGCACCGGGGTGCAGCACTTCGCGAGCTTGACCCAGATGTCGTCGACGCCCTTGACGACGACGCCCGGGTCCCCGGTCCGCACCCGGCGCGCGGTCTGCCCGGGTCGGGCGACCTCGGCGATGTCCTCCTCGGCGCCGGGCTCGCCGCCCATCGCGTGCACGAGGCGCTGCACGACGGTCCCCGCGGAGACCTGGGCCTCGCCGATCGCGGCGTACAGCGCCGACACGTCGGCGTACCGCATCTCGTTCGCCAGGCCGACGAGGGACTCGTGGGACAGCAGGCGCTGGATCGGCAGGTTCTGCTTGCGCATCGCCTTCGCGAGCGCGTCCTTGCCGTGCTCGATCGCCTCCTCGCGCCGCTCCTTGGTGAACCACTGGCGGATCTTGTTCCGCGCGCGGGGGCTCGTGACGAACCCGAGCCAGTCGCGCGAGGGGCCGGCGGTCTCCGACTTCGACGTGAAGACCTCGACCACGTCGCCGTTCTCCAGCGTCGAGTCGAGCGGCACCAGCCGCCCGTTCACCCGGGCGCCCATCGTCCGGTGGCCGACCTCCGTGTGCACGGCGTACGCGAAGTCGACCGGCGTCGACCCGCCGGGCAGCGCCATGACGTCGCCCTTGGGCGTGAAGACGTACACCTCGCCGTCGGCGATCTCGAACCGCAGCGAGTCGAGGAACTCGGACGGGTCCGCCGTCTCCTTCTGCCAGTCGACGAGCTGGCGCAGCCACGCCATGTCGTTCCCGGCGGAGTCGGTCTCCGCGCCGGCGCTCTTCGCGCTCTCCTTGTACTTCCAGTGCGCGGCGACGCCGTACTCGGCCCGGCGGTGCATGTCGTGCGTGCGGATCTGGATCTCGACCGGCTTGCCGCCCGGGCCGATCACCGTGGTGTGCAGCGACTGGTAGAGGTTGAACTTGGGCATCGCGATGTAGTCCTTGAACCGGCCCGGGACCGGGTTCCACCGCGCGTGCAGGGCGCCCAGCGCCGCGTAGCAGTCCCGCACCGTGTCGACCAGGACCCGCACGCCCACCAGGTCGTAGATGTCGGCGAAGTCGCGACCGCGCACGATCATCTTCTGGTAGATCGAGTAGTAGTGCTTGGGCCGGCCGCTGATCGTCGCCTTGATCTTCGCGGTGCGCAGGTCGCTCCCGACCTGCTCGCGGACGACGGCCAGGTACTCCTCGCGGGCCGGGGCGCGCTCCGCGACCAGGTGCACGATCTCGTCGTACACCTTCGGGTAGAGCGTCTGGAACGACAGGTCCTCGAGCTCCCACTTGATCGTGTTCATGCCGAGCCGGTGCGCCAGCGGGGCGTAGATCTCGAGGGTCTCGCGGGCCTTCTTCTCCGCGGAGGCGGCCGGGACGAACTTCCACGTCCGGGCGTTGTGCAGCCGGTCGGCGAGCTTGATGACGAGCACCCGGATGTCGCGGGACATCGCGACGACCATCTTGCGCACCGTCTCGGCCTGCGCGGCGTCGCCGTAGGTGACCTTGTCGAGCTTGGTCACGCCGTCGACCAGCATGGCGATCTCGGGCCCGTACTCGGTGCGCAGCTGGTCGAGGGAGTAGGCGGTGTCCTCGACCGTGTCGTGCAGCAGCGCGGCGGCGAGCGTCGGCGGCGTCATCCCGAGCTCGGCGAGGATGGTCGCGACCGCGACCGGGTGCGTGATGTACGGGTCGCCGCTCTTGCGCAGCTGACCGCGGTGCGCCAGCTCGGCGGTGACGTAGGCCCGCTCGATGAGGCCGAGCTCGGCCTTCGGGTGGTTGGTCCGGACGGCCTGCAGCAGCGGCTCGATCACCGGTGACTGCGTGGGTCCGCGGCCCTGGCCGAACCGGGCCAGGCGCGAGCGCACGCGGGCCGTGGCTCCCGTGGTGGGAACCGCCTCCGGCCGCGCGTCAGGACCCGACGTCCGAACCTGGTCCGCCATGCGCGCCTCCGCCCGACCGGCCGGTGCGAGCCGGCCTCGTCCGCCCGCCCGGGAGGTGGTCCCGGTCGAGCCGCTGATCCGCACGATTCTACGGCGTCGCGGGCGGTCCGCCGTCCGGCGTCCGCCCGCGCCCCCGGAAGGCCGCTCCCGCGTCCGCCGGCGTCCCGCCCGAGGTCAGCCGACCTCGAGCAGGGCGTCCACGTGGTGCCCCGTGAGCCGCGAGCGGCCCGGCAGGAACGTGAGGTCCATGAGGAACGACAGCCCGACGACCTCGGCGCCGCACTCCCGCAGCAGCTCGACGGTCGCCGCGGCCGTGCCGCCGGTCGCGAGGACGTCGTCCACGACCAGCACCCGCGACCCCGCCGGCACCGTGAACGGGTGCAGCTCCACCGAGGCGGCGCCGTACTCGAGCTCGTAGTCGCGCCGCACGGTCGGTCCGGGCAGCTTGCCGGCCTTGCGCACCGGCAGGAAGCCCGCGCCGAGCGCGAGGGCGACCGGGGCGGCGAGGATGAACCCGCGGGCCTCCATGCCCGCCACCAGGTCCACGGGCCCGGGGACCCGGGCGGCCATCTCGTGCACGACGCCCTCGAACGCGGGCCCGTCGGCCAGCAGCGGCGTGATGTCCTTGAACACCACGCCCGGCGTCGGGTAGTCGGGCACGCTGCGGACCAGCTGGTGGACCCGGTCCAGCAGCGCCGCGCCGGTGAGGCGACCGCCGGCGGTCACCGCCGGCCCTTCTTCCGTCGCGGCTGCGCGGCGACGCCCTGGTGCCCGCCGGGGCGGACCTGCCCGGTGTAGCGCGCGGGGACCGGCACCGCCGCGACCTCGACGCCGTCGGCGGCGACCGCCGCGGCCGCACGCTGCGCCCGGGCGGCGAGCACCTTCGCGGTGTGCTCGCGGACGGGCCGCTCGCGCTCGCGCAGCGTGACCTCGAGCGGCGTCGCCA